>JAOPYH010000324.1 GCA_025964715.1 Streptosporangiaceae bacterium
TGGCCGGTGGCCTCCGGCGCCGCCGGGGGCTCGGCCGCCGCCCCGGCACCGCCGGGCGGCTCCAGCACCCCCGCGAGGGGGAAGTCCGGACGGTCGGCCGGCTTGGCCCGTCCGGCCAGGGTCGCCCGGATCCGTTGCATGAGCAGGGCGCGGGCCTCGGCGGCGTCGGTGACTCCCACGAGGTCCACATAGGTGATCGTCGATAGCAGGCCCTCGAGCGGGCAGTCCTCCAGCCGGACCGTGACCAGCTTGGCGGCAGGATTGTCGGGGTCGGCCCGCATGGCCGCCTGCCATTCCAGCCTGCCGTAACGTGATCTCAGGTAGTTGCTGGACAGCACGGCGACGACGACCGCGGCCTCGCTGACCCCCCGGTCCATGAAGTCGATGAAGTTCGTGCCGGGAACGAAGTCCCATGCCTGCAGCATTGTCCGGTAGCCGGCGGCCTCGAGCTCCCAGGCGATCCAGGACGCCCAGCGCTCGTCCGCGGGGGAGTAGCTCACGAAGAAGTCGATGGGCCGGTCGGGTCGAAGGGTGGCGTCCCGGGGAGGCATGGACTCAGTATCCCTTTCGGGCCCACGGTTTCGAAGGCCTGCCGGGTCTCGGTCATGAGATCATTGGCCCCATGGCGGGCAGGGTCGTGGGCGTCCGGGCCCTGGGACGCGGGCTCAGCGTTCTCGACTGGATTCGCTTCGCGCTACTGGCGACCGGGCTGATCTGTGTCGTCACGGGGCTGCTGCCGGCCGCGGACGCCCAGCAGAGCCTCCGGCGCATCGCCCCGATGCTGCTGTTCCTCGGCAGCGTGATCGTCCTCGCCGAACTAACCAAAGAGGCCGGGGTCTTCGACGTCATCGCCGCGCGGATGGCGCGCGCGGGACGCGGCGACTACACGGTCCTGTTCTTCCTCTGCGTGGCCTTCGCCGCGCTCACGACCATCTGCCTGAACCTGGACACCACGGCGGTGCTGCTCACGCCCGTGATGCTCGCGCTGGCGCCCAAGGCGCGCATCGCAGCCCTCCCACTGGCCATGACGACGGTGTGGCTGGCCAACACCGCGAGCCTGCTGCTGCCGGTGTCGAACCTGACGAACCTGCTCGCGGCCGACCGGGTCAGGCTCGACCCCCCCGCGTTCGCCGCGCGGATGTGGGTCCCGCAGCTGATGTCACTGGCGGCCACGATGGTCTTCCTGTGGGTCTTCTACTGGCGCCGGGGCGCCCGCGGCGCCGATCGGTATGAGCCTCCAGAGCCTCCCGCTGTGCCCGACAGGGTCCTTTTCACCACGATGGGCCTGGCCTGCCTACTGTTCATCGCGACCATCCTCGCGGGCGTGGAGATCGGTGTCGCCTCCACCGGTGCGGCGATGCTGGCGGTCATCGTCTTCGTGTGGCGCGACCGGGCGAAGCTCACCTGGAGCCTTTTCCCCTGGCAGCTGCTGGTGTTCGTCACCGGGCTGTTCCTGGTGGTCCCCACGCTGCAGCGGTACGGCCTGAACGAGCTCATGACCTCTCTCATCGGAGCCGACGACGGCCCCCTGGGGTCTTACCGCGCCGCGGCCGCCGGGGCCGGGCTGTCCAATCTCCTCAACAACCTGCCCGCCTATGTCGCCGGAGAGGCGGTAGTCCCGGCCGGCAACCACGACCAGCTGCTGGCTCTCCTCGTCGGGGTCAACGTCGGCCCGGTCATCACGCCGTGGGCGTCGCTCGCGACGCTGCTCTGGTTCGAGTGGTGTCGCCGGCGCGGTGTCCGGGTCCCGCTGCGCATGTTCATGCTGACGGGAGCCGGGCTGGCGGTGGTCGGGCTGGCGGCCGGCGTGGCCGGCTTGCTCATCGTCTGACCCGTGAACGCGTGCGGCCCGTGGATAGGCCCCGGCTCTAGAGCAGCCCGTCCAGTGAGGCCTCGAGGCGGCCGGCGAGCTCGACGTTCTCCAGCAACGGGGCCACGAGCCCGGGCCGGGCGGCCACGAAGCTCCGATCCCGCGCCGGGAGGTCGATCCGGTGATCGAAGGGCTTGCCGTCCAGGCCGCACACGGACAGGCCCGCCTCCACGGCGATGATGGCGCCCGCGGGCAGGTCCACGAGCTCGGTGCGGTAGCCGACAATGCCGTCGATGTGCCCGTCGGCGAGCATCACCCAGGCGAGCAGCGGCGCCCAGAGCTGGAGCAGCCGGTGCGACCGGGCCTCCAGCACCATCCTCAGGGCCCGCGCCCTGGTGTCGTGCCGAGGGACGCCGTGCCCCTGGATCCAGGCCAGCCGCGGATGGGCCGGCACCGGTCGCCCGGCGGGCATACGCTCCTCGCACCCGGCCGGTGCGCCGCCGTTGCGAACCGCGGACCAGGTCCGTCCGGTCACAGGATTGTGCACGACACCCAGCACGGGCTGCCCGTCCCTGCACAGAGCGATGCCGACCGCGTAGACCGGCAGCCCGATCGCCACGTTGTTGGTGCCGTCCAGTGGATCCACCAGCCACACGCAGGAGTGCCGGCCCGGCCCCACGGTGCCGGACTCCTCCGCGATGACCTGGTGCTCGGGAAAGACGGCGCGGATCCGGTCCAGGATCAGTCGCTCGGCGGCCAGATCGAGGTCGGTCACCACGTCGCCGTCGGACCCTTTGGGGCGTACCCCGAGGGCACCGTTCTGTCCCGCGCGGAGAAGCGCGCCGGCCGCCTCGGCCGCCTCGACGGCCACCGACCGTGCCCGCGCGAGATCGAGTGGGGGTCTCACAGTCGTCCTCCAGGGCCCGCCCGTGGTGAGGCGGCGTAGGTCGCGGCGAGTCGCCGTGCGGTGGCCCGCGCGGCGAGAGCGGTCTCTCGCCCGTCGCAGCGCTGCCTGCGCACACGGTGTGTACGGGTCGCCAGTGCCCCGAGGGAGAGGTCGGCGGTCTCGGGAGAGGTGCGGCCCAGCGCGATGGTCGCCGCGTCGTGCCCCTCTTCGATCACGGTGCTGTGGAAGACCCCGGCCGGGAGCGCGTAGGCGTCGCCCGCGCGGTGCACGCCGGGCTGCTCGGGCACCGGCCGGACGGTCCGCGGCGTGGCCCGGATCTCGTCCTCGTCCCCGCGGCTGAACACCTCGAAGATTCTCTGAGCGGAGCCGGCGGCGATCCTGAAAGGCACATTGCGCACCTGCCCGTACAGGACATAGCTGTACAGGTCCCAGCTGTGGCAGTGCACCTCTGAGGTGGTCGTGTGCGCCTTGTCGAGCCGCGGCGACCAGATGTGCAAGCACACGCCCACCGGGTCGCGCCGCTCCAGCGGCAGGCACAGGAATCCGAGCGGGTGGCGCACCGCGGCCACCACGCGCCGGCCCGTGGCGATGTCGTAAAGCACGCCGCTCGCCCAGGCCGGCAGCGAGCGGTGGGCCGTGCCCGCGACGATCTCCTCGTATACGTCTTCGTAGCGCATGATGTCCCGCAAGGCTTCGCCCGGCCTCATTCGTAGGGGTTCTTGGCCCGCAGCGCCTTCCGGATGATGTCCACGACATCGCGGTCGGAGAAGGCCCGGGGGAGGTCGAGGCCGAGTTCCTCGAAGAGCTTGCGGACCTCCTCGACAGTGGGTTCGTCGCTGAGCGGCGCCGTCCGGGCCTGTTCGATCGGGACCCGGCGGGCCTGGTCGAGGCTGGTCAGCAGTTCGGTGCTGCACCAGTCGTAGTAGAACCTGCCCCGGTCGGTCACCATCGCCGCCCCCTGCGGGTTCTCCTGGGTGATGATGACCCGCGAGGCGGACAGGTCCCACCGCAACGTGCTCATCGCCGCGGACAGCCCGATGTCGATGTCGAGGAGCCGGAACCGCTGCCGGTACCAGCAGGCGGACAGCACGGTGGCGAAGGCCTCCTTGCGGGTCCGGTCGAGCGTCCATGGCTCACCGGTGGCGTCCGGCTCGTCCGACAGAGAGCGGCGGTACCTGGCGTAGGTGTCGCACAGGTCCTCGTTGGTGGGATCGATGATCTCCAGCCGGATGAGGAGCGTGCGACGTTCGGCCCTGGCGGACTCGACGCACTTGGGCAGCGTCACGGCGCGGATGTAGGTGCCCGTGCCGCCCTTGAAGATCCACCGGTCGGTGCCGCGGCGGGCGTCGGCGAGCACCTGGCCCACCTCGGAGCCGCTCACGACGCGCACCAGTGAGGCCTCGTCGAGGGCCTGCCGCGTCCCGGCCACCAGGCTCTCGAGACGCTCCACACGGCTGAGCCGCTCCGGCAGCTGGATCAGCGCACCCGAGGTGTCGCGCAGGATGTCGCGGACCTCCTGCTCCACGGGGGCGCGCCGCCAACGGTCCCGCAGGATCGTGGTGGCGACCAGGCCGAGAACCAGGAGCGTGGCGTTGCTGACCACCTCGGCCTTGACCGTCGACAGGACGCCCAGCACGCCGATGAGGAGCGCGAGCAACAGAGCCATGGCCGCGTCGAGGCTCTTCGCCAGCGAAATAGCGAACTGCTTCATATTGTGCAACCCCGTCACCTCGGCGCCAGCGCCATGGTATCCACGGCCACGGTCCGTGGGACAGAGGATTTACGGTGCGGAGGTGGCCACCGGGCGCGCGGGCTCAGACCGGGTCGGGGGTGGCCCGGCCCGTGCGGCCATGCCACCGATGCGCTGTGCGAGCAGGTCCCGGAGGAGATCGGGCCTGCTGGTGATGAGCCCGTCGACATGCTGCGCGATGGCCTGCCGCATGGTCTCCGCGTCCTGGGCGCTCCACGTGAAGACCTCCATGTTGAGCGCGTGGATCCTGGCGACATAGTCCTCGGACAGGTCCCGGTAGTAGGGGTTGATCTGGTCGGCGAACTGGGCCAGTCGTGGCAGTTGCTCCACGGCCGGGGTGCCGAGCACGCCGATGGGCACCCATGGCAGCAGGGTGCGGAACCAACGCATGGACCGCCAGTTGAAGGACTGCACGATGAGCCGGCGGTCCCAGCGGCTGGTCCTCAGCCAGTACGGCTCCCGGTGGAGCCGTTCGGCTATCCGGTCCTCGATGCCCGGATAGAGCTCCGGCGCCTTGATCTCCAGCAGCATGCCGACCCGGCCGCCGCGCATGGCCCGGAGCGTCTCGGCGAGCGTGGGCACCGGCTCGCCCTGGAACCTCTGCTCGAACCAGGAGCCCGCGTCGAGCCTGCGGATCTCGGCCAGCGTGAACTCGGAGATCTGCCACGGCGCCCGGTCGGGGAAGATCTCCTCGGCGTTGGTCGTACGGGCCAGCGTCGTGTCGTGCATGAGGATCAGCTCGAGGTCCTTCGTCTGCTGCACGTCCGCCTCGAACATGTCCGCCCCCTGTGTCTGCGCCAGCCTGAAGGCGGCCATGGTGTTCTCCGGCGCGTACGAGGACGCTCCCCGGTGCGCGACGTTGGCGACCTTGCGCGGTGGGATCTCGGCGGCCCGGCGCGTGGCCGTGCCCGCCGTGGCTCCTGCGGGGGCCGGGGTCGCCAAGGACAGCGCGGCCGCCATGAGGGTCACCGCGGCGGCGAGGCGGAATGGTGGCAAATCAGGCTCCTGTCACGGGCGACATGTCCGGGCCGGCGTTCCAGGAGCCCGATCCCTCCGGTGGAAGATCGTACGAGCAGGGGGCGCAGACGCGGGCATCACGGCCCGGTGTGTTCGGTCTTCGCGCTCCGGCCGGGAATGTCAGTGGCGCATCGTACGGTTGAAACTGGGGCGTGGACCGTCGGTCCAGGGGTTTCCGGGCGCCGCGGTGCAATGGCCCCGGCGGGGGACCGGGGACCCCGGCCATGAGGCGCCCGCAGGCCAGCGAACCAGGAGGCACAATGCGACCGGTCACCGACCTTCAGCGCAGGCTTGCGCCGTTCGAGGTCGTCACCGAGATGACCCCCTCGGGCGACCAGCCGCAGGCCATCGCCCAGCTGCGTGAGCGCATCGAGCGCGGTGACAAGGACGCGGTGCTGCTGGGCGCCACGGGCACGGGCAAGACCGCCTCGATCGCCTGGCTGATCGAGAAGCTGCAGCGGCCCACTCTGGTGATGCAGCCCAACAAGACCCTGGCCGCGCAGTTCGCCAACGAGCTTCGGGAGATGCTGCCCAACAACGCGGTCGAGTACTTCGTCTCCTACTACGACTACTACCAGCCGGAGGCCTACGTCCCGCAGACCGACACCTACATCGAGAAGGACGCCTCGATCAACGATGAGGTGGACCGGCTGCGCCACTCCGCGACCAGCTCCCTGCTCACCCGGCGGGACACGATCGTGGTGGCCTCGGTGTCGTGCATCTACGGTCTCGGCACCCCCCAGGAGTACGTCGACCGGATGGTCAACCTGCGGGTGGGTCAGGAGATAGAGCGTGACCAGCTGCTGCGCCGGCTGGTCGAGATGCAGTACTCCCGCAACGACCTGGCCTTCACCCGGGGCACGTTCCGGGTGCGCGGCGACACGATCGAGATCATCCCGCAGTACGAGGAGCTCGCCGTCCGCATCGAGATGTTCGGCGACGAAATCGAGAAGCTCGCCACCCTGCATCCGCTCACCGGCGAGGTGCTGTCGGAGGACCAGGAGGTCCATGTCTTCCCGGCTTCGCACTACGTGGCCGGCACCGAGCGGATGGAGCGGGCCATCCGCGACATCGAGACCGAGCTCGAGGAGACCCTGGGGCGGATGGAGCGGCAGGGCAAGCTGCTCGAGGCCCAGCGGCTGCGCATGCGCACCACCTATGACATCGAGATGATGCGCCAGGTCGGGTCCTGTTCCGGCATCGAGAACTACTCCCGGCACATCGACGGCCGCGGGGCCGGCACCGCGCCCAACACCCTGCTCGACTACTTCCCCGAGGACTTCCTGCTGGTCCTGGACGAGTCCCACCAGTCGGTGCCGCAGATCGGCGCGATGTACGAGGGCGATGCCTCCCGCAAGCGGACGCTGGTCGAGCACGGCTTCCGGCTGCCGTCGGCGATGGACAACCGGCCGCTGAAGTGGGAGGAGTTCCTCGAGCGGATCGGCCAGACCGTCTATCTGTCCGCGACGCCCGGGAAGTACGAGCTCGGCCGGGTCAAGGGTGACGTCGTCGAGCAGGTCATCCGCCCGACCGGCCTCGTCGACCCCGAGGTCGTCGTCAAGCCCACCAAGGGGCAGATCGACGATCTCGTGCACGAGATCAGGGAGCGGGCCGAGAGAGACGAGCGGGTCCTGGTCACGACGCTGACCAAGAAGATGTCCGAGGACCTCACCGACTACCTCCTCGACCTCGGCATCCGGGTGCGCTATCTGCACAGCGAGGTCGACACGCTCCGGCGGATCGAGCTGCTGCGCGAGCTTCGCATGGGCGAGTTCGACGTCCTTGTCGGCATCAACCTGCTCCGGGAGGGACTTGACCTGCCTGAGGTCTCCCTCGTGTCCATCCTGGACGCCGACAAGGAGGGCTTCCTGCGCTCGGACACCTCGCTGATCCAGACCATCGGGCGGGCGGCGCGAAACGTCTCCGGACAGGTGCACATGTACGCCGACCAGGTCACCGCGTCCATGGAGCGGGCCATCGACGAGACCAACCGGCGCCGGGCCAAGCAGGTCGCCTACAACAAGGAGCATGGCGTCGAGCCGAAGGCGCTCCGAAAGAAGATCGCCGACATCCTGGACTCGCTGGTCCGCGAGGACGCCGACACCGAGCGGCTCATCGGCGGCGCCGGGCGGCAGCAGAGCCGCGGCAAGGCTCCGGTGCCGGGGCTGTCCTCCAGGTCCAAGGAGGCCGGCCGGCACGCGGCCGACCTGGTGGGGGGGCGGCCCCGTGAGGAGATGGAGTCGCTCATCCAGCAAATGACCGCCCAGATGCACCAAGCGGCCACCGACCTGCAGTTCGAGCTCGCCGCGCGGCTCCGGGACGAGATGAAGGAGCTCAAGCGCGAGCTGCGCGACATGAAGGAGGCCGGCGTCCGATAGCACCAACGGACGTGCCCTTCACCTGTGGTTGTCGTGCGGTTGTTCGCGCTCGTGTAAGCCGGGCAACTGGGTAGTCCAGGTACGAACTGCGTTTCGACGGCATCGACATGCGCAGCGTCATATTAGAGAGAGGCGTAGTCCAGCCCGGACGGCGAAAGAACGCACACGGTCCCGGTCAATTCGTGGTTGGTGCTCCTCGGCCGCGCGGAGCCGGTGCTCTACGTGGCCCGGCATGACGGGCGTCGGCCCGCGACAGCTCGTAATGGACGGAGAGCGGAGGCCGCGTTCGGGCGTCAGGGCGAGGGGCTCGCGTGTGCTGCGGTGCGTTGCCTCCGTCGGCGGCGCCGGGCTCGCAGGCGGTGGATGAGCCGCATGGCGACGTAGACCAGGATCATCAGCAAGATGAGGGCCACCACCGGCGCCAGGATGGCCAGCAGGCTCATCCCGAGGGAGATGGCGTCCTCCGCCGCGCTCACCACTGGGGTGCCGGTCCCCAGCGTGCCCCCGTTGACGACCGGGCGCACACTGGCCTTGGTCGAGTGGACGACAAGGCCCACCGCGATGCCCAGCATCCAGCCGATCCAGGAGTGCTGGCGCATGAAGGACGAGGCGTCGAGCTGTCCCGCGGCGTTGCTGGCGGCGAACACGGCACCACCGGCGGCGGGTCGTACGAACGTCTGGATGGCGTCGTTCGCATGGTCGACAACGGGGATCTTGTCAAGCACCACCTCGGCGGTGAGCAGCACAGCCACGGCGGCGAGGGCCCAGCCGTTGGTCATCCAGGAGAACTCGGCCGGTATGGTCACCACGTCGGAGAACCGGCCAAGTAGCCCGATGACGAGGATTGGGATATAGGCGTTGAGCCCGGCCGCAGCCGACAGGCCCAACCCTGTCACCATCGCGAACAATGTGATCGTCCCTCGGTGTGATGCGTTGTGGCCCCTTGGACGTGGGAATGCCCCGTCCGGGTTCCCGGGCACTCGAGGGTCCCAGAGATCATGATCGCTGTCACCTGACGTGGGCGGTCTCCGGCGGGAACCTCTGGAAGGTGCTCCTTGAGCCGGCGATCCCGGCCGGAAATGAGCATGAACCTCATCGCCTGAATGGTCCACGCCCGGCCGGTGGAGGTCTTGCTGCCTCGGGAGTGCAGGTCCTTGACGATCCCCCTTCGGGCTGGCCGCTGACACGTAAGATCGCTGCGCAACGCTCAGCCCTCACCCGGGGCAGGCCGGCAGTCCCCGCAGACCCAGGCCTCCGCCGAGGCGGCCGCAGACCGTGGTGGTCACGGGCCGGCCGTTCTCGAGCGCCACCCTGACGAGGGTCAGCCCGCGCTTGCCCGAGCCCTTCGGGACGTGCCGGTCATCACGGAAGTCGATGTCGCCGGTCGCGGCCTGGCGTACGTACAGCCGCCGGAGCTCGAGCAGGACGGTGCCGGACGTCACGGCCTCGCTCCCGGGGACCTGCGCGGAGTGCGATCCGCTGAGGCCCAGCGTGTTGAACGCGCTCTGCGCCCCTTCGGAGAGCGCCAGCGTCGCGTCGTAGGCCATGGACATCTGAGCGTTCACCAAGAGGGGCTCGTCAGGGACGACCCGGGGCACGCCGACGCCGAGAAGATTGCGGGCCAGGAGGAAGAAACCGTTCTGCTGGTCGGCGTTGTCCGCGATCAGGTTCGGCAGATGCGCGAAGACCGTGTAATACACCGTCATCGAGGCGGGCAGCGCGACCTCGTGCGGATTGGTCCCGAAGCGCACTGTCGCGAGTTCGTCGCCGGCCAGCAGCGTCATCTTGCGCTGAGCGCATCCCCCTCCGGACAGGCCGTTCAGCAGGCCTGGAAGGTCTTCGGCCCGGCCGGCGAAGTAAGCGAGCGTGGGCGCGCGGGAACCGGCGGTTTCGCAGGCCGCCTTGACCTTGGCGGCGATGTCCTCGGTGCCGACGTACAGGACACGATCTGTTCGGCGCGGGCGGAGCGCCTTCTCGGCGTCGGCGGCGAGCTCGGAGCTGTAGGCGTCGAGCGAAGGGCCGGGGCGGCGCGACACGATCAGGGCGCGATCGATCGGCCGTGTACCCATTTCGAGGCGGACCGCGGATCCGAGCGCGGCCGCCTCTTCGTGGTCGGTCGCGGCCAGCCCGTAGTAGTGCGGCACGGCGGGGAGCTCGTCGGAGGAGTTGACCGTGCTCACCACCGGCAGCCCGGCCGCGCTCAGGTGCTCCACGGCCTTCTGTGAGTTCTTGGTGTTGCGCGCCATGCCCACCACGCCCATGACCGTCGGATCGCCACGGGCGATGTCGAGGATGCGGTCGACCACCGCATCCGAGAAGACCATGTCCTGCCCCAGGTTGGCCGCGAGGAGCCGGATCTTGAGCGGGTTGCCGACCTGGCCGGGCTGGCCCGCCGCGTTGTTGCGCATCTGAGCGAGATAGGCACCGGCGAGCTCCTTGACGCCGTTCACCGACAGGCCTTCCTTGCCGGCGGCGGAGGTGAGGGCCGCGGCGTGGATGATGGTGACGTAGGGCTTCCCGCTGCGGACGACGCGGACGTTCTCCTCGTCGATCGTGGCCTGCAGATCGGCCAGGGTGATCTGGCCGCCGCGGTGCCGCCGGTCCGGGGCCCTCAGCTCGCCGTCCATCGCGATGCTGCCGCGCCCGCTCTCGAAACGGAGTCCGCGGGTCGCCACTCCGACGCATTCGCGTTCGTGGTCGGCGTCGGTCAGCAACCGGGTGTCGGCGTTCCACGAGAGGGGATAGCCGACCGCGCAGTAGGTCTTGCGCAACTCGGCGTGCGCGTAGGCGCCGACGGTGGTCACGAGGAGCGCGGTCGCGGTGAGACTGCGCCAAGACCACAGCCAGGTCCAGCGTGGCCGGCGCCGATAGGCCAGCTCCCGGGTGGCCTCCTCTCCGGTCGGCTCCTCCCGGATCGGCAGCCGCAGCAGCCACGGGAGGGCGACGTTCTGGCTGGGAGCCTGTGCCGTGCTCAGGGAGGCCTCCCAGCTTTCATAGCGATCTGCCAGCGAGAGCGGGCGCTCCCGGCCCGTCTCCCCAGGGGGGTCTGGCATGTCAGGCAGTTCGGCTAGGTCCTCGCGGTGCCGGGAGTCCGCGGAGGCGACGACGAGGAGCGGATGGAGCTCACTGCGGCGACTCCGGATGTCACTCATGGCCGACAGCAGTTCGACCCCGCCGTTCTCGGCCGTGATGCCGCGGAGGAAGACCACTGGGGGTGCGGAGCGCTTCAGACCCCGCAGGCTCGGGGTCAGCTTGCGGTGGTTGTCGCGCAGGTCCTCGAGAAAGGCGAACGTCTTCGCCTGGAGCAGGAACTCCGCGGAGTTGGGGGCGACGAGACGCTCGAAGACGCGCTGCAGCCGGCCGTCGAATCCATCGCCGCCTAGCACGGCGAAGAACGACGAGTTGGCCAACCATCGATAGCGGCTGCCGAACCCGAGCCTTACGGCGACCGGCAACCAGATCCGGCGCGTGGTCAGCAGGGTCAGCAGGAGGAGCGGAGCGGCGAGGACCGCGGCCGCCGTGACGAGGATGAGACGGCTCGTCTGTTCGGCGATGCCGCCCGCGAGCACGCTGAGGATGCCGGCCATGAACACGCCGAGCGTCGGCCACCAGACGGGGACCTTGGCGCGGTTGCGGCGCCAGGGAAACGGGCCCGCCCGGACAATCCATTCGTCCTCGGCCATGGCGGCTCGCAGGTGCGGCGGCCTCGGTGTCACGTCGTCATCGTGCGCCCGGGCCGCCGCCTCGAACGACTTGATCAGTTCCGACCTCGGGAAGCGGAAACGGCCGAACTGCGAGGGCCCGGCGTTCCACGCGCGCCGGTCGGCCAGGGTGTCCAGCAAAGAGATCGCCGGGGGCCTGGCCCCGTCGGTGCCGAGGTACGGCGAGACAGCTGGAATGCCGGCCTCGTGCGCGGCGTGTTCCAAGGCGCCGAGGAGCTCACCGGTGTTCACCCGGTCTTCCTCGGGTTCAAGGACGATCAGGGGAAAGGGCCGCACGTTGAGCCGCCAGGGAAGCCTGCTGGTCAGCCGGTCGAAAAGCTCGAAGAGGTCGCCGCCGGCGGGGGTGCCGACAACACGATCACTGATGGCCCGGTTCCGTACACTTCCGCCCACGCTCGCCCCTCGGTGGTGCCGGATGGGTGAATCAGATCGTCAGAGAGCGAAGCGTATGCCGATTGGTGATATGAGCCAAGGCCTATGATCACCTCTCGGTGATCTTGTGGAGGCGCTCCAGGGCGTCGGCGAACTCCTCCACCATGTCGTAGACGACCTGCCGGGCGGGCTTGACGCTGTTCATGAGGCCGACGCACTGGCCGACGAAGTAGTTCGCGAGCTCCCGGGCCCCCTCGTTGCCGCTCTCGGCCACCTTGTTGATGTGCCGCATGGCCCCCTCGGCGACGATCATCTGCAGCGGCATCGGCAGCGCTCCGGGACTGTCCGGCCCCTCCCATTCCCGCGTCCAGGCCGACACCAGCTGGCGGGCCGGCTTGCCCGTACGCGACCGGGACCGCACGGTGTCGCCTGAGGTGGCGGCGAGCATCTTGGCCTTCACCGCCGGCACCGTCTCGGCCTCCTCGGTGGTGAGCCAGACCGACCCGCACCACACGCCCGACGCCCCGAGTGCCATCGCGGCCGCCATCTGCCGCCCGCTCGCGATCCCGCCCGCGGCGAGCACCGGGATGGGTGCCACGGCGTCCACCACCTCGGGGACGAGGACCATCGTGGAGATCTCGCCGGTGTGGCCTCCGGCCTCACCTCCCTGCGCGACGATGAGGTCCACCCCCGCGGCGACCTGACGGCGGGCGTGTTCGACCGTGCCGACCAGCGCCGCCACCGGGACTCCCGCCGCGCGGGCCTTCTCCACCATGACCGGGGGAGGCGGGCCCAGCGCACTGGCGATGAGGCGGATGGGGTGGGCCAGGGACACGTCGATGAGCTCTGTAGCGCCCTCCTTGGTGACCTGGCGGGCTCCGCCGGCCGCGGCCCGCGCGTTGCCCTGCCGATTCAGGTCCGGCGCGGGTACGCCGTACTTGTCGAACAGCCGGCTGAGAAAGCTCCAGTGCTCCGCGGGGATCGCACCGAGGACGGAGTCCAGGCGGTCCTGGCCGTGGCCGGCGGCCGACTGGTCGATCTCGCCCGGTACGAGCACGTCCACGCCGTACGGGCGGCCGCCCACATGGTCGTCGATCCAGCGCAGCTCCTCCTCGAGCCGCTCGGGCGCGTAGGCGACGGCGCCGAGGACACCGAACCCGCCGGCGTTGGTCACCGCGGCCACCACGTCCCGGCAGTGGCTGAAGGCGAACAGCGGGAATTCGATCCCGAATGTCTCGGATATCTCCGTGCGCATCGGCCGGTTCCTCTCAGGGGGCGGGCCGGAAGACGAGATAGGCCTCGCCCTCCTCGGGGTGCTCGAATGCGGCAGTGAGCGGGAGGCCCTCGGTGAGCATGCCGGGATCGAGCCCGTCCAGGCGGGCATAGAGCCAGGGGCCCTCGGTCAGCTCGACGAGGGCCAGCACGGCCGGCAGCGGTACGGACCCGTCGTCCTGTGGCCGGGGATGTGACACGGCCCAAGTCACGAGCGTGGCCGTACCTCCGGCCTGAGCCCAGGCGAGGTCCTCGCCGCCGCAGTCCGGACAGCCGCTCGCGTCCGGCGCGAACCAGCGGTGGCAGAACTCGCACCGCTTGATGACAAGGCGGTCCGCCGACGCGCCGTCGAAGAACGGGTCCGTAAGGCCGTCGCGCCGTAGCACGCCGAGGTCGCTTTCCATGCTCAGCGTCCCCTCCGATGGGGGCTCACGATGAGTGTTGAGTGGTGGTCGAGGATGCCGCCGTTGCCGCTCACCAGGATGACGTCGTTGTCGCGCACCTGTCGGGCGGCGGCCTGGCCGCGGGCCTGGATGACCGCCTCGGACAACGGGGTCATGCCCCACATGTAGTAGGACGACAGCTGGCCACCCCCGGTGTTGGTCGGCAGCGACCCGCCGGGCGCCAGCGCGCCGGATGCGGCGAAGGCACCGCCCTCGCCCTTGGCGCAGAAGCCGTAGTCCTCCAGCGACACCAGGACCGTGTAGGTGTAGCAGTCATAAAGCTCGCAGACGTCGATGTCGTCGACCGTGACGCCGGCCATCTTCATCGCGATCGGCCCGGAGACGGCCGCGCCCGTGGTCAGGCCGAACGGGCTGCCGCGCTCCTTGCGGTGGCCCGGATGGCCCTGACCCCAGCCCCAGAGGTGCACGGGCGGCTGGGCGAGGTCCCGGGCGCGGTCCGCGCTAGTGATCACCACGGCGATGGCGCCGTTCGAGACCAGGCAGCAGTCGAGGAGGTGCAGCGGCTCGACCACCCAGCGAGAGTTCTGGTGGTCCTCCAAGCTGATGGGCCGGCGCATCTGGGCCAGCGGGTTCATGGTGGCCCACTGGCGGGTGGCGACCGCGATAGCGCCGAGCTCCTGGCTGGTCGTCCCGTACCGGGCCATGTGGCGCTGGGCGGCGAGTGCGTAAAAGGCGTTGACGCTGCGGAAACCCAGCGCCGAGGTCATCCCGCCGAACCCGTAGTGCTCCCGGGCGCTGCTGCTGTAGGCCGAGCCGGCCGGCTGCCTGGGCTTGAGCGGCGCGTCGGCGAAGACACACGCGACCTTCGTGGCCGCTCCGCTGAGCACCGCCATGGCGGCGTAGGACACCATCGCGCCGGCGGTGGCGCCGAAGGAGTTCATCTCGGTGAGCAGCCGCAGGTCACGTAGGCCCAGCGTCTCGGCGAGCTCGATGCCAGGCGATCCGGACATGCCGTGGCTGACGATCAAGCCGTCGAGGTCGCGGGCGCCCAGGCCAGCGTCGCCGACGGCCCGGCGGACGGCCTCGGCCGCGAGCCGGCGCGGGCTCTGTCCGTACACCTTGCCGAGCTCGGTCATGCCGAGTCCGGCGATCGCCGCCTGTCCCAGGGTGTCCGTCAGCACGCCGCACCTCCTGGTGGCAACGATACCGAATCCTGTTCGGTAGTTGGGGGGGTTGTTCCGCGGCCCTCAACAGGGGTTTTGGATGTGCCCTATCCCACAATTTTGGCGAGGCGGAAAGGCCGATCGGAGACGTTTCGCCTGTTCGCCGCCCGGGCCCGGACCCTCGTCGGGAGGAGCCCCCGAGGCACTCCATTCACACCGGTCACAGTGCCCGACACGGGATCCCGGGCGTCCGGCGCGAGCGCGCGCCTCCGCCGGCCCGATCGAGTTCAACTTCCCTACCCGCGCGAGTTCTGCGCAAACATTGCACTGTCGCCCATGTGAAGGGCAGTCCTCGTGCCTCGCTAGATTCATTGGTCATGCCGGAAAAACACGCCCCCGAATCGACGAGTTCGTCGGCGCATGAGACCAATATTCGACTGGCCCGGCCGGGTGATGACGACGGCGGGGAGATGTGGCGCATTGCGCGTGATTCTCAGACGCTGGATCTGAACTCGCCTTACAGTTACCTGCTCTGGTGCCGGGACTTCGCGAGTACTTCCGTGATCGCCCATGCCCCGGACGGCGCCTGTGGTTTCGTCACGGGATATGTACGACCGGACGAGGTCCAGACGCTGTTCGTCTGGCAGGTGGCGGTCGACCGGCGGTACCGTGGGAAGGGGGTCGCCGGGCACATGCTCGGCTACCTCGGGGAGCAGATGACGGCCCAGGGCCGCCGCTACCTCGAGGCCACCGTCACCCCTGACAACACCGCCTCGGGCAGGCTCTTCGAATCCTTCGCCCGGGAGCGCGGCTGCGTGCTCGAGCGCCGCCCCCTCTTCAACTCGGAGCAGTTCCCGATCGATCACCCGCCCGAGGTGCTCTTGCGTATCGGCCCACTGTGATCACCGACGCCGAAGCAGGCAACGAAACCTCAAACAAAGGGGAGATCGTGGACGTATTCCAACGGTTCGAATCAGAGGTACGGAGTTACTGCCGCAACTGGCCGACGGTGTTCAAGACTGCGCGGGGGAGCCATATCTACAACGAGGACGGCCGAAAGTTTCTGGACTTCTTCGCGGGCGCCGGATCACTTAACTATGGGCATAACCATCCCAAGCTAAAAGCGGCGTTGCTGGACTATCTGGCGGCGGACTCGATCGTGCAAAGCCTTGATATGTACACCTCCTCCAAACGCACGTTCATCGAGGCCATCCAGGAGGTGATCCTGGAACCACGCGGGCTCGACTACAAGATCCAGTTCACCGGTCCGACGGGGACCAACGCGGTCGAGGCGGCTCTCAAGCTGGCCCGCAAGTACACCCGGCGCGAGACCATCGTCAGCTTCACCAACGCCTTCCACGGCATGTCGCTCGGGTCGCTGGCGGTCACCGGCAACTCGATGAAGCGCAGCGGCGCCGGGGTGCCGCTCGGGAACGTCGCGACGATGCCCTACGACAACTACCTGGACGGCCGCAGCCCCGACTTCCTGCTGTTCGAGCGGATGCTCGACGACAGCGGCAGCGGGCTCGACCTGCCGGCCGCTGTGATCGTGGAGACCGTGCAGGGCGAGGGCGGCCTCCATCCGGCCAGCGCCCAATGGATGCGCGGTCTGGCGGACGTGTGCAAGCGGCACGACATGCTGCTGATCGTCGACGACATCCAGATGGGTTGCGGCAGGACCGGGCCCTTCTTCAGCTTCGAACAGGCCGGGATCACTCCGGACATCGTGTGCCTGTCCAAGTCGCTGAGCGGGTACGGGCTGCCGCTGTCCCTCGCCCTCCTCCGTCCTGAACTAGACGTCTGGGAGCCCGGAGAGCACAACGGGACCTTCCGCGGTTCGAACCCCGCCTTCGTCACGGCGACCGCGGCGCTGGACTTCTGGACCGGCGACGGCCTGGAGAAGGACACCACCCGCAAGGGTGAGCAGGTCCAGCAGGCGCTCAACCGCATCGCCGCCGCCCACTCCGACGTCGTGGCCGAGGTCCGGGGCCGCGGGATGGCCTGGGGCCTGGCGTTCGAGGAGTCCACGCTGGCGCCTGCCGTGTGCGAGGCGGCGTTCGAACGCGGCCTGCTGATGGAGACCTCGGGGCCTGAGAGTGAGGTCGCCAAGCTCCTGCCGGCGCTCACGATCACCGACACCGAACTCACTGAGGGCCTGGAGATCCTGACCGAATCGGTCAGCGCCGCCCTGGCGAAGCATCCCGCCTGACAGCACCATCGACCACATCGCTCCGCAATCACAACCGAAGGAGAACCCTTGATCGTTGTCAACCTGGAAGACATCGTGGGCACGGACCGGGACGTGGAGGCGCCGACGTGGCGCAGCCGCCGCCTCGTACTCGCCGGTGCGAAGGTCGGCTTCTCTCTGCACGACACCGTCCTGTACGCGGGCACCGTGACCAAGATGTGGTACGCCAACCACATCGAGGCGGTCTACTGCATCGAGGGCACGGGCGAGCTCGTCAACGAGGAGACCGGCGAGAAGCACGCGGTCCGTCCAGGGACCATGTACCTCCTCAACGGGCACGAGCACCACACTTTGCACGCCCACACCGACGTGCGGACGGTGTGCGTCTTCAACCCCCCCTGCACCGGTAGGGAGGTTCACGACGAGGACGGTGTCTATCCCCTGATCACTGAGGACGAGGCCCCCGCCGCCCGGTGACGCGAAAGGAAAGGAGCTTCCCGGCATGACCACGGACCTCTATCCCACGCGTAAGACCTCCGAGCCCGCCTTCATCTTCCGCCGAGACCCGGTGGTGTACGGGGGGCAGGAGGGGCCGATCGACGCCGAAACCCTGGGAGGTTTCGCGGTGAACGGCTTCCTGACCGCTCACGGTCTCGTCGGCGCCGAGGAGGTGGGGCGTTTCCGCGCGGAGCTTCGTCGGCTGTCCGAGGACGCGGAGCTCAGGTCCGACGAGCGGGTCGTGCTGGAACCGCGGACCCAGGAGGTCCGCTCGATCTTCGAAGTGCACCGCATCAGTGAGGTCTTCGCCGAGCTGGCCTCGGACCCGAGGCTGTTGGATCGCGCCCACCAGATCCTCGGGTCCCCGGTCTACATCCACCAGAGCCGGGTGAACTACAAGCCCGGTTTCACCGGCAAGGAGTTCTACTGGCACTCCGACTTCGAGACCTGGCACGCCGAGGACGGCATGCCCCGCATGCGAGCGGTCAGCTTTTCGATCGCTCTCACCGAGAACTACCCGCACAATGGCGCCCTCATGATCATGCCCGGCTCACACAGGACCTTCGTGTCCTGTGTGGGCGAGACACCGGCCGGCCACTACCGGGAGTCGTTGAAGAGCCAGGAGATCGGCACTCCTGACACCCACAGCCTGGCGATGCTCGCCGACAAGCACGGCATCGAGCTGTTCACCGGGGCCGCCGGATCCGCGACGGTGTTCGACTCCAACTGCATGCACGGTTCCAACGGGAACATCACGCCCTTCCCCCGCTCCAACGTGTTCCTCGTGTTCAACAGCGTGGAGAACACCTGCGAGGACCCCTTCGCCGCGAGCGGCCGGCGTCCTTCCTTCATCGCCTCCCGGAACTTCACCCCGGTTGGCGCCTGATGCCGCAAAGGGAGCCGGCGAGGCCGGCGCGTCAGTCGCGGGCGAAGCGGTCTGTGGCCTCGATGAGCCGGTGCAGGTTACCCGGTTCGTCGAAGGCGTGCCCGGCGTCGTCGACGATGTGGAACTCCGCCTCCGGCCACGCCCGGTGCAGGTCCCAGGCCGTGGCGACCGGGGTGCACACGTCATAGCGGCCCTGCACGATCACGGCCGGGATGTGCCGGATCTTGTCGACGTCCCGGAGCAGTTGCTCCTCCTCGAAGAAGCCGCCGTTGAGGAAGTAGTGGCTCTCGATCCGGGCGAACGCGACGGCGTAGTCCGGCTCGCCGAAGTGGTCCACCAGCTCCGGGTCCGGGCGCAGCGTGACGGTGCCGCCCTCCCACTGCGACCAGGCCCTGGCCGCCGCGAGCCGTACCTCCCCGTCCGGTGAGTTGAGCCGGTCGTGGAACGCGGCGATGAGGTCGTCGCGGTCGTCCTCAGGGATCGGCGCGACATAGCGCTCCCACAGATCCGGGAACAGCAGCGAAGCGCCCTCCTGGTAGAACCAGTAGAGCTCGAAGGGGCGCAGCATGAAGATCCCGCGGAGCACGAGGGCACTGACCCGGTCCGGATGCGCCTGCGCGTAGGCCAGCGACAGGGTGCTGCCCCAGGAGCCGCCGAACACCAGCCACCGGTCTATCCCGAGATGCTCCCGCATGAGCTCCATGTCCGCGATCAGATGCGCGGTGGTGTTGGCCTCCAGCGACACGGCGGGATCGGCGGCGTGCGGAGTGCTGCGCCCGCAGTTGCGCTGGTCGAACAGCACGATGCGGTAGGCCTCGGGATCGAACTGCCGGCGATGCACCTCACTGCATCCGGCGCCCGGGCCGCCGTGCAGCATGACCGCGGGCTTGCCGTCCGGGTTGCCGCAGACCTCCCAGTAGACGGCGTTGCCGTCACCGACGTCCAGCATCCCGCAGTCGTAGGGCTCGATCGGCGGGTAAAGGGTTCGCAGCTCCATGAGGGCCGATTGTTCCATCCGTCTCCAGCGGATCGCAGACGGCCCTGGGCGCCCAGGTGAATTGGGGGTGAAACACGTTCCGGCCACGGGCCCGAAGGGGTAGTGAGACGAAGTGCATTCGCCGTCGGGGGAGACATGGTTGCAGGACGCACCTAGAGTTTCCCATGTGAGTGATCTGAACCGATCGGGAGGTTCGCCCTCTTCGCCGGTGGTCGGCAAGCCGTGGCCGCCCGCACGAAGTAATCTGCCAGCCGTGCCCGAGGACGAGGCGCAGCCTTGGGACACGGTCAAACAGCTCAAGCAGATGGCGGACCTCCTGGGCGACGCACTCGCGGTGGGAGAGCGCAAGGTCGCGGAGACACGCGATGAGGCGGCCGCGGCCTGGGACGAGGCGCAGCGCGCGCGAGCCAAGGCCGAGCAGGCCCAGCAGGAGTCCGCTGCGCAGGTCGCTTCGGCGCTGAACGAGCGTGAGCAGGCACAGCGTGATGCCGCGGCGGCGTGGGGTGAGGTGCAGCGCGCTCGCGCGCAGGCCGAGCAGGCCCAGAACGAGTCCGCGGCGCGGGTCGCCGCCGTCCAGGCCGAGGCCGAGCAGGCGCAGCGGGACGTCTCCGCGGCCTGGGGCGAGGTGCAGACCGCGCGTGCCCAGGCCGAGCAGGCCGATCGGCGGGCGGTGGAGGTGGAGAACGAGGCCAAGGCGCAGCTCGCGGGCGCGCTGGG
Organism: Streptosporangiaceae bacterium; assembly: GCA_025964715.1. Taxonomy (GTDB): domain Bacteria; phylum Actinomycetota; class Actinomycetes; order Streptosporangiales; family Streptosporangiaceae; genus Actinomadura_C. The sequence goes on from JAOPYH010000324.1 coordinate 20,082, forward strand.
CGAGCGTGATCAGGCGCAGCGTGATGCCGCCGCGGCGTGGGGTGAGGTGCAGCGGGCCCGTGGGCAGGCCGAGCAGGCCGACCGGCGGGCGGTGGAGGTCCAGAACGAGGCCAAGGCGCAGCTCGCCGCCGCCCTGGGTGAACGGGAGCAGGCCCTCGGCGAGCGTGATCAGGCGCAGCGTGATGCCGCCGCGGCGTGGGGTGAGGTCCAGCGCGCCCGGGGGCAGGCCGAGCAGGCCGACCGGCGGGTGGGCGAGGCGGAGACGAGCGTCCAGCAGATGCTCGCGCAGCGCGAGTCGATGCGGGAGGCGCGTGACGACGCACAGCGCCTGGTCGAGGAGATGTCGGCGGCCCGGCGCAACGCCGAGGCCGAGCGGGACCGGCTTTCGGAGCGCGCCGGGGAGCTGTCCCGGGCGCTGGAGTCCGCGCACGCGGAGCTGACCGGCCTGCGAGCCAAGGCGGCCGACGTGGAGATGGCCTCTCAGGGTCTCCAGCACGCCACGACCGCGGCGGTGAAGGACGCGGAGGCGGGGCGGCAGCGCGCCAAGGAGGCCGAGGCCGAACGCCAGAACGCCATCGAGGCGGCGCGGCAGGCCATCGAGAAGACCAAGCAGGCCGAGCTGGCACGCGACGCCGCCACGCAGGCGAGGGCCAAGGCCGAGTCCGAGGCGGCGCTGGCCCGTGGGCAGGTGGACCAGGCCGCGAGGGAGCGTGACGCGGCTCTGCGGGACCGCGACGCCATCGTCCGGGAGCGTGACGCGGCGGTGCGGGAGCGCGATGGCGCCGCGGCGACGATTCGGCAGATGGCCGGTGAGCGGGACGGGGCCCTGTCCACGCTCAAGGAGCGCGATCAGTGGGTGGACCAGCTCGCCGCCGCGGTGACCGAGCAGCGCGACGCGCTCAAGGCGATGTCATCCGAGCGCGATGCCGCCCGTACGGCCGCGGATCAGGCCCGCGGAGTGATCGATGAACTCTCCCGCCAGCTCCGCGGGATCATGCCCACCCACTGACCGCTCAGGACGAAAACGCGGCGTGAGCCCCGCACGGCCAGGGGATCCGGCCCCCATAGGCCCGCTAAGGGGCACGTCCCGGGCCGGCGCATCCGACGCGGCTGTTATTCTGGTGGCCCGTGGACAGGGCGGCTCACAGTCCGCCTCGCCAGCGACCACGGGAGCGCATTCTTGCCATCGGCAGCCATTGGTAGATCACGGGCTACCAAGCACCTCTTCGTCACCGGCGGTGTCGCCTCAAGCCTTGGCAAAGGTCTGACGGCATCCAGCCTCGGGCGGCTTCTCACCCTGCGGGGCCTCCGGGTCACCATGCAGAAGCTCGACCCCTACCTCAACGTCGACCCCGGCACGATGAACCCCTTCCAGCATGGGGAGGTCTTCGTCACCGACGACGGCGCCGAGACCGATCTCGACATCGGCCACTACGAGCGGTTCCTCGACACAGAGCTGCACGGCTCGGCCAACGTCACCACCGGCCAGGTCTACTCCAATGTGATCGCCAAGGAGCGGCGCGGGGAGTACCTCGGCGACACGGTTCAGGTGATCCCGCACATCACCAACGAGATCAAAGACCGTATCCGCGGTATGGCCGAGCCGGATGTCGACGTCGTGATCACCGAGGTCGGAGGCACGGTCGGCGACATCGAGTCACTGCCGTTCCTCGAGGCCGTACGGCAGATCCGCCATGAGATCGGCCGGGACAACTGCTTTTTCCTGCACGTGTCCCTGCTGCCCTACATCGGCCCGTCGGGTGAGCTCAAGACCAAGCCCACGCAGCACTCGGTCGCCGCGCTGCGCAGCATCGGCATCCAGCCCGACGCCATCGTCTGCCGCTCCGACCGGCCGATCACCCAGGGCCTGAAGCACAAGATCAGCCTCATGTGCGACGTGGACGAGGAGGCCGTGGTTTCCGCGGTCGACGCGGCCAGCATCTACGACATCCCGAAGGTCCTGCACTCCGAGGGACTCGACGCCTATGTGGTGCAACGGCTCGGACTGCCGTTCCGCGACGTCGACTGGGGTGACTGGGACGAGCTGCTGCGGCGGGTGCACCGCCCGGCCCACGAGGTCACCGTCGCGCTGGTGGGCAAGTACATCGATCTTCCGGACGCCTATCTGTCGGTCACCGAGGCTCTGCGGCACGGCGGCTTCGGCAACGACGCCCGGGTGAACATCCGGTGGGTCAAAAGCGACGAGTGCGCCACCCCGGAGGGCGCGAAGGCTCGGCTCGACGGTGTCGACGGCGTGCTGGTGCCCGGTGGCTTCGGTGTCCGCGGCATCGAGGGGAAGATCGGGGCGGTGCGGCACGCCCGCGAGAACCGCATCCCGGTGCTCGGCATCTGCCTGGGCCGGCAGTGCATGGTGATCGAGGCGGGCCGTTCGCTGGCCGGCATCCAGGACGCCGGCAGCACCGAGTTCGACGGCGGGACCGCGCATCCGGTGGTCGCCACCATGGCCGACCAGGTCGATGTCGTGGCGGGGGAGCGGGACATGGGCGGCACCATGCGGCTCGGCCTCTACCCGGCCAACCTCGCCGAGGGCTCGCTGGTGCGCGAGCTCTACGGCGCGGACAAGGTCGAGGAGCGGCACCGGCATCGCTTCGAGGTGAACAACGCCTACCGCGAGCAGCTCGAGCGCGCGGGGCTGAGCTTCAGCGGACTCTCGCCCGACGGACGCCTGGTGGAGTACGTCGAGCTGCCTCGCGACCAGCACCCCTTCTTCGTCGCCACGCAGGCGCACCCGGAGTTCCGGTCCCGTCCGACCCGGCCGCACCCGCTGTTCGCCGGCCTCATCGCCTCGGCCCTGGACTACGCCCAGACGCGGGAGGCGCAGGCGCGTGGCACCGATGCGACGGACGCCGAAGACGGCCACGCCGACGTGGTGTCGGCTCCATGAGCGTCAGGGACACCCCGGAGCGCTGGGAAGTGGTGGGCAGCACCGAGCGGTTCGCCGGGCACGTGTTCCGGGTCCGCAGCGATCAGGTCCGCATGCCGGGGCTCGATGGCATGGAGGTGGTCACCCGCGACATCGTGGTGCATCCGGGCTCCGTCGGCATCGTGGCGCTCGACGATGAGGAGCGCGTGCTCCTCATCCGGCAGTACCGCCACGCCCCAGGCCGCCTGCTGTGGGAGGCCCCCGCGGGTCTGCGCGACGTCGACGGCGAGCCGCTGTGGAGGACCGCCGCTCGTGAGCTGGCCGAGGAGGCCGGTTACCAGGCCGAACGGTGGGACACGCTGGTCGACATCTTCACCTCACCGGGTATGTCGGACGAACGGCAGCGCATCTTCCTGGCACGGGGGCTGACGGAGATACCTCCCGACGAGATCGATTTCCAGCGCGTGCACGAGGAGGCGGACCTGCCGGCCGTATGGGTGCCGCTCGACGAGGCCGTCGGCAAGGTTTTGGCCGGCCGATTGCACAACCCGACGGCGGTCACCGGGATCCTGGCCGCACACGCGGCCCGGGCCAACGGATTTCGTGACCTGCGTGCAGCCGACGCCCCCGAGGACTAGGCCTTGAAGGCACCCGGGCGGTCGTGCCCACGCCGCAGGCCGCAACAGGCATGATGGGCGGGCGCGTGGTGGTCGGAACGGGCGCGGCATCGCAGCCGCGGCCGACCGCCGCGCGGGGAGTGAGGAGGCGAGCGTGACCGCGAGCACGGCGCAGGGCGCCGGCCTCACCTCCGCGCTGCAGGCCGCCGTCGACACCTATCTGGGTCACCTCGCCGTCGAACGTGGGCTCGCGGCCAACACGCTGAGCTCCTACCGCAGGGATCTGCGCCGCTATGTCGCCGTGCTGACGGCCCGCGGCCGTACGGCCGTCGACCAGGTCATCGAGGCTGACGTGCTGGCGTTCCTGGTCAGACTCAGGGAGGGGGACGAGGAACACCCGCCGCTGGCGGCCGGGTCGGCGGCCCGGGCGGTGGTGGCTGTGCGCGGGCTGCACAGGTTCGCGCTCCGAGAGGGCATGACTGCCGCCGACCCGGCCTGTGAGGTCAAGCCTCCGACCCCACCGCGCCGCCTGCCCAAGGCCATCTCGGTCGACGAGGTGGAGCGGCTGCTCGGCGCCACGGGCCCGGACGACGGCGTGCGCGGGCTGCGCGACCGCGCCCTGCTGGAGGTCCTGTACGGGTCGGGCGCGCGGATCTCGGAGGCCGTCGGCCTGGACGTCGACGACCTCGACCTGGACGAGGGCTTCGCCCGGGTCTCCGGCAAGGGCGGCAAGGTCCGGGTGGTGCCGATCGGCGACTACGCGTGCAGGGCGGTCGAGGCCTATCTCGTACGGGCCCGAGCCGCCCTGGCGGCCGTGGGGCGCGGCACCCCGGCACTGTTCCTCAACGCCCGCGGCGGCCGGCTGTCGCGGCAGGGCGCCTGGATGGTGCTGCGCGCGGCGGCCGGGCGGGCGAAGCTGCCGGCCGTCTCGCCGCACACCCTGAGGCATTCGTTCGCGACCCATCTCCTCGACGGGGGGGCCGACGTCAGGGTGGTGCAGGAATTGCTCGGCCATGCCTCTGTCACGACGACACAGGTTTATACTCTCGTGACGGTTCAGCAGCTTCGTGAGGTCTACGCGACCTCGCACCCACGTGCGAAGGGCTGACCGCCAGGGGCAAGGGCCGATCACGGCCATCGGATGGCGAACGTGAGCATTGGCGCGCGTCGCCTTGCCGCGAGGTTGGTCAATCCGTAGAGTCCCGGTTTTGACGGCAAATCGTGGCCGCCGGGGAGGTTCGAACGCTGGTGACCAGCACAGAGCAGGCCGAGGGTGTTCTTTCGGCCGCCATCGAGACCGATCCCAATCGTGCCCTCGGGCCGACGCAGCGCCCAATCCCGGCCTTTCCCGAGCCCGAGCCGCTGGCCGAGCACGGCCCGGCCCGGATCGTGGCGGTGTGCAACCAGAAGGGCGGGGTCGGCAAGACCACTACCACCATCAACCTGGGAGCGGCCCTCGCCGAGCAGGGCCGCCGGGTTCTCCTGGTGGACTTCGACCCCCAGGGCGCGCTGTCGGTCGGCCTCGGCAAGGGCGACCCGCGCCAGCTGGACGTCACCGTCCACAACCTGCTCCTGGAACGCAACGTCGACTGGGAGGACGTCGTCCTCGAGACGACTGTCGAGGGCATGGACCTGCTGCCCAGCAACATCGACCTGTCCGGTGCCGAGGTCCAGCTCGTACACGAGGTCGGCCGTGAGTACATCCTGAGCCAGGTGCTCAAGCCCGCGGTGCCCTACTACGACTACATCATGATCGACTGTCAGCCGTCTCTCGGCCTGCTGACCATCAACGCCCTCGCGGCGAGCCACAGCGTGCTCGTCCCGCTGGAGTGCGAATACTTCGCGATGCGGGGGGTCGCCCTCCTCATGGAGACCATCGAGAAGGTCCAGGCGCGCATCAACCCGACCCTGGCGATCGACGGCTTCCTCGGCACGATGTACGACTCGCGCACCCTGCACACCCGCGAGGTGCTCAGCCGCATCGTGGAGGCCTTCGGCGACAAGGTCTTCCACACCATCATCAACCGCACCGTCCGGTTCCCGGACGCGACGGTCGTCGGCGAACCCATCACCCGCTTCGACTCATCCTCCATGGGCGCCAACGCCTACCGTCAGCTGGCCAAAGAGGTGCTCGAGAGGTGGCGGAACGGCGGGTGAAGCGCGCCCTGCCCGGCAGGGCGCTCCGCCGCGCGGTGTGAGAGCGGCCTCAACTACTGTGGGTGACGTGGGCAGGCCTCTGACGGACGGTGCCGGAGCCGTGGAGCCCTCGGGTGGCCAGGACACGGCGCAGCCGGCGGGTTTCGAGGTGCACCTCGACAACTTCGAAGGGCCGTTCGACCTGTTGCTCGGGTTGATCTCCAAGCACAAGCTGGACATCACCGAGGTCTCCCTGCACAAGGTCACCGACGAGTTCATCGCCTACATCCGCTCCCGCGGCCCGGACTGGGATCTCGATCAGGCCAGTCATTTCCTGCTGATCGCCGCCACCCTGCTGGACCTCAAGGCGGCGAGGCTGCTGCCGTCGGGCGAGGTGGACGACGAGGAGGACCTCGCACTGCTGGAGGCCCGTGACCTGCTGTTCGCGCGGCTCCTGCAGTACCGCGCCTACAAGGAGGTAGCGGACCTCTTCCACGGCTGGATGGCCGAGGAGGCGAAACGCTTTCCCCGTACGGTCCCCATGGAGCCGAGGTTCGCCGATCTGCTTCCCGAGGTGCTCCTCGGCCTCGGGCCTGGGGAGTTCGCCCGGCTCGCGGCCAAGGCGCTCACTCCCAAGGCGCCGCCGACGGTCTCGGTGGAGCACATCTATCAGCCGCAGGCCAGTGTGCGCGATCAGGCCACTATCCTTGTGACGCGGCTGCGTCGGCTTCGGCGGGCCACGTTCCGGGCGTTGACCTCCGACTGCCCTGGGACGTACGAGGTCGTGGCGCGGTTCCTCGCACTGCTGGAGCTCTACCGCGAGCAGGCGGTGTCCTTCGACCAGCTCGAGCCCCTCGGCGAGCTGCACGTGACCTGGATCGGCAGCGACGAGGGAGAGGTCGACGTCGGCGACGACTACGAAGGCGCACGAGCGCCGAACGGTGACGACAACGGTGAGAGCACGGATGGATGAGCAGCACGCGGCAGAGCCCGCCACGACGGACCTCCCGTCGCTGAGCGCGGGCCTGGAGGCGATCCTGCTGGTCGTCGACGAGCCGGTCCCGGAGCTGATCCTCGCCCAGATCCTCGAGCGTCCGCGCGACGAGGTCGTCGCGACTCTGCGTCAGCTGGCCGCCGAATACACCCGGCAGGGTCGCGGATTCGACCTGCGGGAGGTCGCTGGGGGGTGGCGCTTCTACACCAGTGAGACCTGTGCGTCACTGGTCGAGCGGTTCGTCACCGACGGACAGCAGGCGCGGCTGACCCAGGCCGCGCTCGAGACGCTCGCGGTGGTGGCCTACCGGCAGCCGGTGAGCCGTGCCCGCGTGTCCGCGATCCGCGGGGTCAACAGCGACGGTGTCTTCCGGACCCTGAAGCTGCGCGGCCTGATCGAGGAGGCCGGGCAGGAGCCCGAGTCACAGGCCTATCTCTACCGCACGTCCCGCTATTTCCTGGAGCGGCTCGGGCTGAACAGCCTCGAGGAACTGCCCGAACTCGCCCCCTACCTGCCCGACGACGTGGAAGGCATAGAGGACAGACCAGCGTGACAGAAAACGAAGGCATCAGGTTGCAGAAGGTCCTGGCAGAGGCCGGGGTCGGCAGCCGACGCGCCTGCGAGCAAATGATCGCCGACGGCCGGGTGAAGGTCGACGGCAAGGTGGTGGCATGGTTCGGCGCTCGCGTCGACCCCGAGAAGGCCGTGATCCAGGTCGACGGCAGGCGGGTCGAGACGCGAGCGGAGACGCGCTACTACGCGATCAACAAGCCGCGCGGCGTGGTGAGCACGATGGCCGACCCGCAGGGGCGGCCCAGCCTCGCGAGCTACGTGGACGTGCCCGAGCGGCTCTTCCACGTCGGCCGGCTGGACACCGACACCGAGGGGCTGATCCTGCTCACCAACGACGGCGAGCTGTCCCACCGGCTGACGCATCCAAGCTATGGAGTCGAGAAGACCTACCTGGCGGAGGTGCCCGGGCCCGTCCCGCGCGACCTCGGCAGGCGGCTGCGTGAGGGCGTGACGCTCGAGGACGGCTTCGCCAACGCCGACCGCTTCCGCGTGGTGGAGACCTCCGGCAAGCGGGCACTGGTCGAGGTCACCTTGCACGAGGGCCGCAAGCACATCGTCCGCCGGCTGCTCGCCGAGGTGGGACATCCGGTACGCCAGCTCGCCCGCACGGGGTTCGGGCCGGTGCGGCTCGGTGCACTGAAGCCGGGCACAATGCGTGCACTGACCTCGAAAGAGGTCGGCGAACTGTACGCCGCAGTAGATCTGTAGAGAGGAAGTTCAGTGGCGGTACGCGCGATCAGGGGTGCGACGCAGGTCGACGCCGACGACCGGGACCAGATCCTGGAGGCGACCACGGAGCTCGTCGCCGAGGTGATGACCCGTAACACGCTCACGACCGACGACGTCATCAGCGTCATCTTCACCGTGACACCAGACCTGACCGCGGAGTTCCCGGCGCTCGCGGCGCGCAAGCTCGGGTTCCACGACGTGCCGCTGCTGTGCGCCAGCGAGATCAACGTGCCCCACGCGCTGCCCAAGGTCATCCGGCTGATGGCCTACATCGAGACGGACCGGCCGCGCTCGGAGGTCCAGCACGTCTATCTGCGTGGTGCCACCGCCCTCCGGCTCGACATCGCCCAGTAGGCTGACGCGGTGGACAAGCAGGGTATTCCCGCGCGCATCGCCGTGATAGGGACCGGATTGATCGGCACCTCGATCGCGCTGGCGATGCGCTCGGCTGGCGCGGAGGTGCTTCTGGCCGACAGCGATGAGGCGTCGCTGCGCCTGGCCGTGGAGATCGGCGCGGGCACCGCGCTCGCCGAAGAGGGGCCGGACGCGCCGGCCGACATCGCGGTGCTGGCGGTCCCGGTGGCCGCCGTCGGCCCGTCCCTTCTGGAGGCCCAGAAACGCAACCTGGCGCGGGTCTACACCGACGTGGCCAGTGTGAAGGCCCAGCCGGTGCTCGACGCCATGGAGCTCGGCTGCGACCTGCGCAGCTTCGTGCCCGGGCACCCCCTGGCCGGCCGCGAGCGGTCCGGTCCGGCGGCCGCCCGGGCCGACCTGTTCCTTGGCCGGCCGTGGGCGCTGTGCCCCACGCCGGCGACGAGCGCCGACGCCATCGAGGCGGTGCGCGCCCTCGCCGGTGCCTGTGGGGCCGAGCCCGTGACCGCCGACGCCACCGAGCACGATCGTGCCGTCGCCCTGGTCTCCCACGCGCCGCATGTGATCTCTGCCTCGACGGCGGCCCGCCTGGCCGACGCCGACGGTCTCGCCCTCGCGCTCGCCGGACCTGGGGTGCGCGACGTCACGCGGATCGCGGCAGGTGACCCGGGCCTGTGGACCGGCATTCTCGGAGCCAACGCCCAGCCGGTCGCGGACGTGCTGGAGGCGGTCGCCACCGATCTGGCCTTGACGGCCTCCGCGCTGCGGGCGGGTGCCGACGCGGGCGAGGCCGGTGCGGAGGCCGCCGCGGGGCTCCTCACCGACGTGCTCCGGCGCGGCAACGCGGGGCAGGCCCGCATCCCTGGCAAGCACGGCGGGCATGCGTCGTCGTATGCGATCGTGTCCGTGGTGATTCCCGACCGCCCCGGAGAACTGGCCCTGCTGTTCCAGGCGGCGGGGGTTGCCGGGGTCAACATCGAGGACGTCACGATCGAACATTCGCCCGGCCTGCCGGTCGGTGTCGCCGAGTTGGCAGTGCAGCCCGAGGCCGCCGAACGGCTCGCGGGCGAGCTTCGTGGGCGAGGCTGGTCGGTCCCCCACTGACGGGGCGGGTGAGGTACGGCCGGGCCGGTGCCCGCGGCCCGGTAGCCTGGTGCGTTGGGGTTCCGTTCGAAGGGATCGTCAGCCGAGGAGGCCGCCGGGCGCGGCGTCTTCAAGCGTGGGAGAGGAATCAGACGTGTCCCTGATCATCGCCGTGGACGGCCCCTCTGGATCGGGCAAGTCCAGCGCGGCCAAGGGCGTGGCACGCGCGCTCGGGTGCCGCTACCTCGACACGGGGGCGATGTACCGCGCGATGACCTGGTGGATGCTGGATCAGGGCGTGCCCGTGGAGGACGCCGAGGCGGTCGCGGCGCGGGTGGAAGAACCCGTCCTGCACGTGGGCACCGACCCCGACGCCCCGGCGATCAGTGTGAACGGGGCCGACGTCTCCGGGCCCATCCGTACCCGTGAGGTCACCAACGCGGTAAGCGCGGTGAGCTCCGTGCCGGTGGTCCGCGAGCGCCTGGTCACCCTGCAGCGTGAGATAATCGGTGCCGGTGACATCGTGGCCGAGGGCAGGGACATCGGCACTGTCGTGGCTCCCGGTGCCACAGTGAAGGTCTTCCTCACCGCGAGCGAAGAGGTGCGCGCTCAGCGCCGGGTCAAGGAGTTGACCGAGGACCCCGCCGCCACGGTGCAGGTTACCCTGACCGAGCAGGCCCGCCGGGACCGGCTTGACACCACTCGTAAGGCCTCGCCGCTGACCAAGGCAGCCGACGCTCATGAGATCGACTCCACCGAGCTGGGTCTCTACGAGGTCGTCGAGTCGATCCTGCGGCTCGTGAAGGAGCGCGTCGCCGCGGGCTGAGCGTGGCGGCCGACCGCGAGGGCCCGAAGGCTCCTTACTGGTCGTCCATGGAGCGTGGGGCGAGACGAGGGCGACCATGAATAGCGGAGATAACGTGAGCGAGTACGACATGACGCATGCCGACGTGATCGGCAATGACCTCGAGCACGACATGGCGCCGGCGCCTGTCGTCGCGGTCGTCGGGCGGCCCAACGTCGGCAAGTCGACGCTGGTCAACCGGATCCTCGGACGCAGGGAAGCTGTGGTCGAGGACGTGCCCGGCGTGACCCGGGACCGCGTCGCCTATGACGCGCTGTGGCGAGGGCAACGGTTCACCGTCGTGGACACGGGGGGCTGGCTGCCCGAGGCCGTGGGGCTCGCGGCGGCCATCACAGAACAGGCCCGGCTGGCGGTGGAGCTCGCCGATGTGGTGCTGTTCGTGGTCGACGCGACAGTCGGGTCCACGGACGTGGACGAAGCCGTGGCCGACATCCTGCGTCGGTCGGGCAAGCCGGTGGTCCTCGCCGCGAACAAGGTCGACGACATCGGGGCGGAGTCGGACGCCAGCACGCTGTGGTCGCTCGGCATCGGGGAGCCCCTCGTGGTGAGCGCCCTGCACGGCCGGGCCAGCGGGGACCTGCTCGATGCCGTGCTGGACGCGCTCCCCGAGCCGGCGCCGCCGGAGACCTTCGGTGAGGAGGGCGGCCCGCGACGGGTGGCGCTGATCGGGCGGCCCAACGTGGGCAAGTCGAGCCTGCTCAACCAGCTGGCGGGGGAGCAGCGGGCCGTCGTCCACGAGGTCGCCGGCACCACCCGGGATCCGGTCGACGAGCTTATCGAGCTGGGCGGCAAGACCTGGCGCTTCGTCGACACGGCCGGCATCCGCCGCCGGCACCGGGAGAACCAGGGCGCCGACTTCTACGCGACGCTGCGCACCCAGTCCGCGCTCGACCGCTCGGAGGTCGCCGTGGTCCTCGTGGACGCCAGTGATCCCCTGGCCGAACAGGACCTTCGCATCATCTCCACGGTCATCGAGGCCGGCCGTGCCCTCGTGCTGGCGTTCAACAAGTGGGATCTGCTTGACGAGGAGCGACGCCACTACCTCGAGCGGGAGATCGACCGGCAGCTGCACAACGCCCGCTGGGCGAGCCGCGTGAACATCTCTGCCCGGACGGGCAGGCATGTCGAGAAGATGGTGCCGGCCATTGAGACGGCACTGGACAACTGGGGTGCGCGTGTCCCCACCGCACGGCTGAACACCTTCTTCGCCGAGCTGATCTCCGCGCACCCCCACCCGGTTCGCGGCGGCAAGCAGCCGCGCGTGCTGTTCGCCACCCAGGCGGGGGTGCGGCCGCCGAAGTTCGTACTGTTCACCTCGGGGTTCCTCGAGCCCGGCTACCGCAGGTTCATCGAGCGCCGGCTCCGCGAGGAGTTCGGCTTCGAAGGAACGCCCATCGAGGTCAGCATGAAGATTCGCGAGAAGCGGGGCGGCAAGAAGAAATAGCGCTTCCCCCTCCCGCCCGTCACCGCGCGGGCCGGGTCACATCCCGGGCCTGCGGGGGGCGGGCGGGCGCGGTGCCACCATCTGATCGCCGGGCTCCGGGGTCCGCTGCGGCGGGGGCCCGCCCTGACGCGGGTCGCGCGCGTAGCGGCGCGGCAGCGGCTGCGTCGCTCCGATGGGCGGCGCGGCCTCCGGCAACGGGGGAGCGGTGGCCTGCTCTTCGGCCAGCCGTTCGTCCCGCACCGCCACCACGGCAAGTCGGCCGAGGGCCAGCGCCGCCAACAAGACGATGACCACGCCTACGCCATCGAAGAAGGCGAGCTGTTCGGCAAGCTGCTTGGTCTCGGTGCCGATGGGCGTCCCCGTGGCCGCTGCTCCGCTGTGGGTCCACAGCGTGCTCACCGGGCCGCCGGCCACGAACCACGCGCCCCCGAGCGCGGCGCTCCATGAGCCGAACATGGCCAAGAGCCGGTTGGCGGACAGCAGCAGGATCAGCCCGCCGAGCACGGTGGCGATACCGGGTGCGACCTCGAGCCAGAAGCGGTTCGCGTTGAACACCCATGCCTTGTCCGGGGTGTAGGCGAAGTCGACGTAGGGGCCGACGAAGGGGGCGAGTGCGCCCCAGATTCCGAGCAACAGCAGCAACACGCCGCTCAAAGCGCCGCGGCTGCGCGGGACCCTCCATCTTGCTGTCATGACGATCTCTCCCGGTCGGGGGCCGGCTGAATGGTTCTCAGCGGCCCTTTACCCGTGAAACACCTGTCTATACACGAGGATCGGGATCAATGACAGTGATGGGTGCCGGATAAGCGGGTGCACCGGAGGGACGGCCGGCAGTCGCGCGCTCAGGCCGTCGCCGGTTGCCGGTACTGCCGCAGACCGGCCATGACCAGTTCCTGCACAAGGCGCATGATCAGCGCTTCAAGCAACGTGAAGAGGGCTTTGGCCAGTACAGCGGCCAGGAACTCGGGCACTGCAACCTCCGGGGGATGTCGGCGTGGGCTCGTTCGAGAGCGTATGCCGGATATTGGGTGAAAAGTGAGCTTCATCCCTTATAGGAGGTGAACATTAAGTGACCAGACTGCCCAGCGCCGCCCCCACAGGGAGGCGGCGTGGTGACTCGCTGGGTACGGGATCTTCTAGGGCGGGAGCGTGCTGATCAGGATGCCCGGCCCGTCCTCCGCCCGGGCTCCTCCTCGCGCTGCTCCTCGCGCTGCTCCTCGCGCATCCCGCCCGACCGGTCCCTCCTCAGGGCTCGCTTGGCCAGCATCGTCCCCGCGCCGATGGCAACGGCCACGGGCCACTCAATGATCCCCAGCGCGGCGAGCGCGCCGAGTCCCGCGTAGTAGGCGAGGCGTTCCGGGGGCGGCAGCGACGCCTGGGCACTGTTCACGGCCTCTCCCATGTCGTGCGGAGAAATGTGGGGCGGCCGGACCTGAAGGGTGACGAGTGGCAGCTTGACCGTCATCACAGGCTCCTCCTCTTCCTTCTTGGAGGGCCTGGGCGGCGTTCCCCTGTCCATGGCCTTGCCAGGCGCACTTCTCGTGGCTCGCGGTGGCGAGCTCCGCGTGGAAGGCTTGGATGGTTCTTTCCGCCGGCCCGGCGCAGGCTCGGTCTTGGTTTCGGCCATCTCCCGTTCCCCCTGGTGGCATCGTGGTGACCCGTTCGACGGTAACGCGCTCTGCCCGGCTCGTCTGGTGCCGAAGGTCCTTACATGTGGGGCCGTGCGTCCGTGGATATCCTGCCGCCGCCTGTGAGAGCCCAAGGTCGGCGGTCCTGGCGTCCGCATACCGGCCTGAGCATCGGTCCCGGTCTCCTGTGGCCCGGCTCACTATGCTCCTGGCGAGGTCGAACCGATGCCCCGGTATGCCGCCCGCGACCGGGGATGACGGGAAATTGGTCTAATCCATTGGTCTGTGCCAATTGGTCAATTCGCCACACATTCGCCATGATGCGGAGAACCGCTGGACGTAAGGAGCTGCTCGTGTCCCACCAGGTCTCTGGCCTAGATCAGGCCCCGACCACGCACACCGCGTTGATCGAATGGGTCCGTGACATCGCGGAACTGACCCAGCCTGACCGAATCGAGTGGTGCGATGGTTCGGACGCCGAGTGGCAGAGGCTCACGGACCTTCTCGTGGACCAGGGCACGTTCAAACGCCTGAATCCCGAGAAGCGGCCCAACAGCTACTACTGCGCCTCGGACCCGAGTGACGTCGCCCGCGTGGAGGACCGCACCTTCATCTGCTCCGAGCAGGAGGAGGACGCCGGTCCCACCAACAACTGGATCGCCCCCGCCGAGATGCGGGTGACCTTCGGCGAGATCTTCAAGGGCTCCATGCGCGGCCGCACGATGTACGTGGTCCCGTTCTGCATGGGCCCGCTGGGCGGCAACATCTCCCAGCTCGGCGTGGAGATCACTGACTCTCCGTACGTCGCCGTGTCGATGCGGATCATGACGCGGATGGGTGAGCGCGCGCTCCGCCTCATCGAGCAGCGGGGCTCGTTCGTCAAGTGCGTGCACTCGGTCGGCGCGCCGCTGGAGCCGGGTCAGGCCGACGTGCCGTGGCCGTGCAACACGACGAAGTACATCTCGCACTTCCCCGAGAGCAGGGAGATCTGGTCCTACGGTTCCGGGTACGGCGGCAACGCCCTGCTCGGCAAGAAGTGCTACGCGCTTCGCATCGCCTCGACCATGGCGCGTGACGAGGGCTGGCTCGCCGAGCACATGCTCATCCTCAAGCTCTCCCCGCCCACCGGTGAGACCAGGTACGTGGCCGCCGCGTTCCCCTCGGCCTGCGGCAAGACCAACCTGGCGATGCTCGAGCCGACGGTCCCCGGCTGGAAGGTCGAGACCATCGGCGACGACATCGCATGGATGCGGTTCGGCGAGGACGGCCGGCTCTACGCGATCAACCCGGAGGCGGGCTTCTTCGGCGTGGCGCCCGGCACCGGCGAGTCCACGAACGCCAACGCGATCAAGACGCTGTGGGGCAACAGCATCTTCACCAACGTCGCACTGACCGACGACGGCGACATCTGGTGGGAGGGGCTCACCGACGAGCCGCCGGCGCACCTCACGGACTGGAAGGGGCGCGACTGGACGCCGGAGTCCGGCGAGCCCGCGGCACACCCCAACGCCCGCTTCACCACGCCGGCCGGGCAGTGCCCGATCATCGCTCCGGAGTGGGAGGACCCGAACGGCGTGCCGATCTCGGCCATCCTCTTCGGCGGCCGCCGGGCGACGGCTGTCCCGTTGGTGACCGAGTCCTTCGACTGTCAGCAGGGCATCTTCCTCGGCGCCAACATCGCCTCGGAGAAGACCGCGGCGGCCGAGGGGACGGTCGGTGAACTGCGCCGCGATCCGTTCGCGATGCTGCCGTTCTGTGGCTACAACATGGGGGACTACTTCGGCCACTGGCTGAAGATCGGTGCCTCCGCCGACCCGGAGAAGCTGCCGCGGATCTACTACGTGAACTGGTTCCGCAAGGACGAGAAGGGCGCGTTCCTGTGGCCCGGGTTCGGTGAGAACAGCCGCGTCCTCAAGTGGATCGTCGAGCGGCTCAATGGCCGGGCCGACGCGGTGAAGACCCCGATCGGCAGCGTCCCGGCCCGCGAGGCCCTGGACACCGACGGTCTGGACATCGACGAAGACGCCCTTCGGACGCTGCTGTCGGTCGACCAGGAAGTATGGAAGCAGGAGGCCGCGCTCGTACCCGAGTTCTTCAAGACCTTCGGCGACCACCTGCCGCAGGGGCTGTGGGACGAGTACAACGCCCTGACCAACCGTCTCGGCTGAGTCAGTCGGCCGGGCAGGCCCCCTTGGGGCCGCCCGGCCCTCCCGGCGGCGCGGATCGCGCTGAGCCGTCAGTGCGGTGGCTTGGCCTTACGCCTCGGTGAAGGCGCGCGGCCCGCGGGCTGGTTCGGCCGAGGACCCCTCGGCGCCTCGGGGACGGCCCGCCGTACCGGCTCTGGGCCGAGCTCGAACGTCTCGCCGTGGTGCGCCACCGACAGCGGCTCCCCGCTCAGCAGCGCATATGCCGCGGTGCGGCCGGTGACGCTCACGCCCAGGAGACGCCCCCGGTAGCGAAGCCGAAAGGCCAGCCCGGTGATGCCGCTGGGGAGGCGTGGGCAAAAGCACAGCCGCCCATCGCCGGCGCGCATGCCGCCGAGGCCGGCCACCAGTGCGATCCAAATCCCCGCGAGAGCGGCGAGATGCAGGCCGTCCCGGGTGTTGTGCTCCAGGTCCCGCAGATCCATCAGTGCCACTTCGCGGAGATAGTCGTGCGCCAGTTCCAGTTGTCCCACCTCCGCGGCGAGAACGGCCTGCGTGCAAGACGACAGTGACGAGTCGCGAACGGTGAGTTGTTCGTAGTAGGCGAAGTCGCGGGCCTTCTGCTCGGGCGTGAACGCGTCTCCGCGCAGGTGCAGCGCCAGCACGAGATCGGCCTGCTTGACGACCTGCTTGCGGTACAGGTCGAAGTAGTGGAAGTGCAGCAGCAAGGGGTATTGGTCCGGTTTGGTGCCGGCGAAGTCCCAGGGGGCGTGCATGGTGAAGCCCTCGCTCTGCGGGTGGACACCGAGCCGGCCGTCGTAGGGGATGTACATGGCGGCGCCGGCGTCCCGCCAGGCGGCCGCCTCGGCATCGGTGATCCCGAGGCGACGCGCCTGCTCGGGATGACGGCCGGCCGTCGCCGCCGCGGCGTCGAGATTCCGCTGCGCCATCAGGTTCGTGTAGACATTGTTGTCGGCCAGCGCGCTGTATTCGTCCGGGCCCGTGACGCCATCGATGCGGAACCTTCCCTCGGCGTCATGCTGGCCCAGTGCCCGCCACAGCCGGGCGGTCTCGGTCAACAGTTCCAGGCCGAAGTCACGCTCGAACGCCTCGTCCTCGGTGGCGTCCACGTACCGCAGCACGGCGTCGGCGATGTCCGCGCCGATGTGGAAGGCCGCGGTGCTCGACGGCCAATAGCCGGAGCAGGGATCTCCGGCGATGGTCCGCCAGGGGAACGCCGCGCCGGCCAGGCCGAGCCGGCGGGCATGATCACGTGCGCTCGGCAGCGTCCGGTGCCGCCAGGTCAGCGCCGCCGCCGCGGCGGCCGGCCGAGTGTAGGTCAGGACGGGCAGCACGAAGGTCTCGGTGTCCCAGAAGGTATGGCCGTCGTAGCCCGTCCCGGTGAGACCCTTCGCCGCGATCGGCCGCTGCTCCGCACGGGCCGCGGACTGCATGACATGGAAGAGCGCGAAGCGTACGGCCTGCTGCACCTCCGGATCCCCTTCGACCTCGACGTCCGCGCCCTCCCAGAACTGGTCCAGACAGGCCCGCTGGTCGGCGGCCAGGCCGTCCCAGCCGCTGAGCCGCGCCTCGGCCAGGGCCGCCGCCACCTGGTCGTGCAGTGCCGGCCGGGAACGCAGACTGGACCAGCCGTACGCCAGGAACTTGACGATATGGAGCCGTTGACCCGGCTGGAGCCGGGTGGCGATGGTGATGCGGCCGACATCGGGAAAGCTTTCCGCGTCTACGGCCGTCCTGGCAGGCCCCTCGATCACGTGGCTCATCCCCGCGGCCACCCGCAACCCGCTGTGCCGTGTCCCGTGGACGAGGATCGCGCCGTGCCCCGTCACCATGTGCTCCTCCCCGACGAGGGGCGAGGCCAATCGGTGCGAGACCCGGGGGTCATCGCCCGGATCGGGCACTAACTCGTTGGCGACGAGTTCGGATTGCACGACCGCCCGCAATGGCCGCTCGACCGCCTCGACCTCATAGCAGATCGCCGCTACAGCTCGCTGGGTGAGCGACACCAGCCGTGTGGACCTGACCACCACCGGGCAGCCGGCGGGTGAGGTCCACTCGGCCCGCCGGGCGAGTGTTCCGGCACGCAGGTCCAGCACCCGTTCATGGGATCGGAGCGTGCCGTAACGGATGTCGAACGGTTCGTCATCGACCAGCAGCCGCAACAGTTTGCCGTTGGTGACGTTGATCATTGCCTGGTCGAACTCGGGATAGCCGTAGCCCGCCTCCGCGTATTGCAGCGGAGTCAGCTCATAAACGGAGTTGAGGTAGGTGCCCGGAAGCCCGTATGGCTCGCCCTCGTCCAGATTGCCCCGCAGCCCGAGATGCCCGTTGGCCAGGGCGAACACCGACTCGCTCTGTGCGAGGGTGTCCAGGTCCAGCTCGCGCTCGAGGATCCGCCACGGTTCCACGATGTAGGCCGGGTGTTTTATCACGTCGCCATCACGTCGTCTCCAGGAGCTCGGCCAGGTCTTTGACGACGACGTCGGCCCCATGCTTCAGCAGCTGCGGTCCTTGACCCACACGATCCACCCCCACCACGATGGCGAATCCCCCGGCGCGCCCGGCGGCCACCCCGGCCAGAGCGTCCTCGAACACGGCCGCGTTCGCCGGGGCGGTGCCGAGGGCCTCCGCGCCGGCCAGGTAGGCATCGGGGGCGGGCTTGCCGGCGAGCCCGCGCCGCTCCACGACCAGGCCGTCGATCCGCGCGTCGAAGAGCCCGGCGATCCCGGCGGCTTCCAGCACCTGCGCGGTGTTGGCGCTCGCCGACACGACAGCGGTCCGCAGGCCCGCGGCCCGGGCCGCGCGGACATAGTCCACGGACCCGTCGAACACCTCGACGCCGTGCTCGGCGAGCCTGCGCAGCACCAGTGCGTTCTTGCGCTCGCTGAGGGCGTGGACGGTGAGGGCCTGCGGAGGATCGCCTGTTCCACCCGCGGGCAGGGTGATGCCACGGGCCTGCAGAAAAGAGCGGGTCCCGTCCTCGCGAGGTTTACCGTCGACATAGTTCGCGTAGTCCTGCCCCGAGTCGAACGGCACGAATGGTGTGCCGCTCCTCCCGGCCCACCTGTGCAGGAAGTCGTCGAACATCTCCTTCCAGGCCGCCGCGTGCACCGCGGCGGTACGGGTCAGGACCCCGTCCATATCGAACAGGCACGCCCGGACGGCCTCCGGCAGCCCCAGCATCCGTCCCCCCGTGAAGATCATTTGATCCGGCATCATGGTGCCTACCCGTGGGTGGCCCGGCCATCCATGAACCACCGGCAGGATGGGGGGGTGACCCTCATCGACCAGCTCCCCCCCGACCCCGACGCCGACAACCTCTTCGAAGCCTTCGCGGGGTGGGTGGAGGAGCGGGGGATCACCCTCTATCCGGCTCAGGAGGAGGCCCTCATCGAGGCCGTCTCGGGGGCCAACGTGATCCTCAGCACCCCCACGGGTTCGGGCAAGAGCCTGGTCGCGGCGGGAGCCCACTTCGCGGCGCTCGGGCGTGACGAGTGCAGTTTCTACACCGCGCCGATCAAGGCCCTGGTGTCGGAGAAGTTCTTCGATCTGTGCGCCATGTTCGGCACCGACAACGTCGGCATGATGACCGGAGACGCCAGCGTCAATCCGGACGCCCCGATCGTCTGCTGCACCGCCGAAGTGCTCGCCAACATCGCGTTGCGCGACGGCCCCGATGCCGACATCGGGCTCGTCGTCATGGACGAGTTCCACTTCTACGCCGAGCGGGATCGCGGCTGGGCCTGGCAGATCCCCCTGCTGGAGCTCTCGAACGCGCAGTTCCTGCTGATGTCGGCCACGCTGGGAGATGTCACCCGGTTCGACAAGGACCTCACCCGGCGCACCGGCCGGCCCACCGCCGTGGTCCACTCGACCACGCGGCCCGTCCCGCTGACGTATGAATACCGGGACACGCCCCTGCACGAAACGATCGAGGAGCTCCTCTCGGTGCAGAAGGCTCCGGTCTACGTCGTCCACTTCACCCAGGCGGCCGCGATCGAGCGCGCGCAGGCCCTGATGAGCATCAACGTGTGCACGCGGGCGGAGAAGGACGCCATCGCCGAGCTGATCGGCAACTTCCGGTTCACCACGCGTTTCGGGCGCAACCTGTCCCGGTTCGTACGCCACGGCATCGGGGTCCACCACGCCGGGATGCTGCCGAAGTACCGGAGGCTCGTGGAGCGGCTCGCCCAGGCCGGGCTGCTCAAGGTCATCTGCGGCACCGACACCCTCGGCGTGGGGGTCAACGTCCCCATCCGTACGGTCGTCTTCACGGCTCTGTCGAAGTACGACGGGTCGAGGGTCCGCCGGCTGCGGGCCCGGGAGTTCCACCAGATCGCCGGGCGGGCGGGCCGCGCCGGGTTCGACACCGTCGGATACGTCGTCGCCCAGGCGCCCGAGCATGTCGTCGAGAACCACAAGGCGCTGGCCAAGGCCGGCGACGATCCCAAGAAGCGGCGCAAGGTCGTGCGGAAGAAGGCGCCCGAGGGTTTCGTGACCTGGGACGAGGACACGTTCACCAAGCTCATCGGGGCCGAGCCGGAGCCGCTGCAGTCGCGTTTCCAGGTGACCCACGCGATGTTGCTGTCGGTCATAGCCCGCCCCGGCAACGCCTTTCAGGCCATGAAGAAGCTGCTGACCGACAACCACGAGGCCCGCCCGGCGCAGCGCCGCCACATCAGCCAGGCGATCGCCATCTACCGCTCGCTGCTGGCCGGGGGAGTGGTGGAGCAGCTCGAGGAGCCCGACGCCGAGGGCCGCTACGCCCGCGTCACCGTGGACCTGCAGTCCGACTTCGCGCTGAACCAGCCGCTGTCGATGTTCGCCTTGGCGGCCTTCGAGCTGCTCGACCCGGCGTCGCCCTCCTACGCCCTCGACGTGCTGTCCGTGGTCGAGGCGACGCTCGATGACCCGCGCCAGATCCTCGCCGCCCAGGAGAACAAGGCCCGCGGGGAGGCCATCGCCGAGATGAAGGCCGACGGCATGGAGTACGAGGAGCGGATGGAGCTCATCCGGGAGATCACCTACCCCAAGCCCCTGGAGGAGCTGCTCGAGGCCGCGTACGAGACGTACCGTCGCGGGCACCCATGGGTGGGCGACCATCCGCTGCGGTCCAAGTCGGTGGCACGTGATCTGTACGAGCGGGCCATGACCTTCACCGAGTACGTCGGCGCCTACGACCTCGCACGCACCGAAGGGATCGTGCTGCGCTACCTGTCCAGCGCGTACAAGGCGCTGCAGCAGACCGTGCCCGACTCCCTGAAGACCGACGACCTCGTCGATCTCATCGAGTGGCTCGGCGAGCTGGTTCGCCAGGTTGACTCAAGCCTGCTCGACGAGTGGGAACAGCTCACCAACCCCGCCGCCGAGGGCGCCGAGGCCGTCGTCGACGAGCGTCCGGCGCCGGTGACCGCCAACAGCCGTGCCTTCCGCGTGCTGGTCCGCAACGCGATGTTCCGCCGGGTCGAGCTCGCCGGCCTGCGACGCTATGAGGAGCTCGGCGCGCTCGATGAAGAAGAGTCCGGCTGGGACGCGGACGAGTGGCGCGAGGCGATGGAGGGCTACTACGCCGAGCACGACTGGTTGCAGACCGGTCCCGACGCCCGCGGTCCGAAGCTGCTGCTCATCGAGGAGCAGGCGGGGTTGTGGAAGGTCCGGCAGATCTTCGACGATCCGGCCGGTGACCACGACTGGGGCATCAGCGCTGAGGTGGACCTCGCCGCCTCGGACGATGCGGGCAAGGCCATGATCCGGGTGACGGAGGTCAACAGGCTCTGAATCCCGCGGGCCCGCCTGGCTCAGTCCAGCGGGATCCAGGCGAGCACCCTCGGATAGGCGAACGGCTGCAGCCGCCGCGCCGCCTGCACGGCCCGGACGGCCGGGTAGACGGCGATCAGGGTCAGCGCGACCGGGAGCAGGTCGAGCACCAGGTCGTCGACGTCCGCCGCCGCGAGGGCATAGCGGATCGTCAGGGCGTAGGCCGCCAGGACGGCGGAGTAGGACAGCGCCTGGGCAAGGTGACGCCGGAGCAGACCGGCCTGATCGCGGTGGCGGAAGACAAGGAACAGGGCGAGCGAGGGCGCCCACATGAGAGGGAAGAACACCAGGGCGAACAGGACCGTACCGGCGTGGGCGAGCGTCGCGTACGTCCGCACGTCGGAGGCGGTCAGCGCGTCGCCGTCCGGAGACCACCAGGGCCCGGCGTCCGCGGAGCTCCGCGTCTCCGGCATCTCGGCCTCGGGCGGGGGTGGCGTTTCACGTGTACTCATTCACACATCCAGAAAAGGGGACCTCGGGTGCCGATCATCGCCCCATAGACGACGTTGCACAACAGCCGGTGTGGTTTCAGGCGGTCCGGGGCGGAGAGCCATGCCCTGTCAGTGCGGGAACCGGCCGTCCTGGGGGCGCGTTGTCGTAACGTACGGCGCAGGCCAACGGAGGCCTGTGCGGACAAGTGCATGGAGGTTCATGTTGGGAGTCAGTCTGTCCAAGGGCGGGAATGTCTCGCTGACCAAGGAGGCGCCGGGGCT
>JAOPYH010000334.1 GCA_025964715.1 Streptosporangiaceae bacterium
CTACACCGGCACCGTGCCGGACTCGGTGAGCTACCTGCCGGCGGTGTCGAACCTGCCGATGGACTCCAACGACCGGCTCGGCGACTGCACCGCGGCGGCCGCCGCGCACATCGAGACCGCGTTCTCCCAGTTCGGCCAGGGCGCCCCGGTCGTGCCGTCCAACGCCGACGTGATCAAGTTCTACAGCGGGTCCACCGGCTACGTGCCGGGCAACTCCCGAACGGACCAGGGCGGCGACATGGCCACCGTCCAGAAGTACTGGCAGCAGACCGGCATCGCCGGCCACAAGATCGCCGCCTACTTCGCCGTCGACCCGACCGACTTCGAGGAGATGCGCGCCGCGCTCTGGCTCTTCGGCAACCTCTACATCGGGTTCAACTGCCCGCAGAGCGCCCAGGACGCCTTCCCGGGCGGGGTGTGGGACTACGTCCGGAAGGGCTCCCAGGTCATCGGTGGGCACTGCGTGGCGGTGCACAAGATGGTCAAGGGCGGCAACCTCACGGACAGCACCTGGGGCGGCACCATCGAGATGACCCCCGCCTTCTGGGCCAAGTACGTGGACGAGCCGTACACCGTCGTCTCCCAGGAGTGGATCAAGAACAACGCCAGCCCGGAGGGTCTGAATGTCGACGCGATCAACGCCGCGTTCCTCCAGGTCACCGGGCGGCCGGGGCCGTTCATCAGCACCGGCCCCACACCCACCCCGACACCGACCCCCACACCCACTCCCACACCTACCCCCACACCCGTCCCCGCATCGGCCGACGTCACCCTCGCCGCCGCGGCCCGGGCATGGCTGAGCGCCAAGGGGCTGTAGGTGAGCACGCCGAGCGTGGGCCGTGTCGTGCACTACGTCAGCCACGGCACCCCGATCCGCCCCGACGGCAGCCAGGCCTTCGAGCCGACCTGCCGCGCGGCGATCATCGCCGAGGCGCACGACGGCACCGACGTGACGCTGTGCGTGCTCAACCCGTCGGGGATCTTCTTCCACTGGGCCGCTCACGACCCCGACGGTCAGGGTGGCACCTGGCACTGGCCGGAGCGGGTCTAAGTGCTGTTCCGGCTGTTCGGTAAGGGCTTCAGCCTCGGCGCCGAGCGTCCCTATGTGGCGCTCGGCGTCATCGGGCTGGTGGCCCTGTGCGCCCTCTGGGTCGCCGTAGAGAGCGTCAGGCGCCGGTAGTGGCCGCGCCGTCGGGGGAGCTGTTCAATCCCGCCGAGGACGCCCTCATCGACGCCGTGGCCACCTTCCTGGGCACGCCGCTGGCCAGCCAGGCCACCTACCTGCCGAAGGCGCTCGCGGCCCGCTTCGAACCACTCGGGCTGGCCGTCAAGGCGGTTCGGGAGGCCGGCCGGCTGGCGCTGAGCGTGCCGCTGACCGGCCGTGGCGCGCACGGCTCGCCGACGGTCTCCCTGATGTCCTCCACCGCCCGCCAGGTCAAGGCGGACGAGCCGGTGATGCGGGCGCAGTACGTCCTGATGGCCGCCAAGCGGCTCACCAAGGCGCTGGCGCTGGATGTCTACCCGCAGGCCCAGCGGCTGGAGGAGAACTACCTCAAGGCGCACCGGGTCGCCGGCCGCAACCGGCTCGCCGCGGCCATCGCGCTGGACAAGGTCGCCGTGTCCGACGGGCCCTGGCTGGTCTGGAACACCCAGCGCGACACCACCGTGGAGCCGGACTGCGCGGCCCTGGAGGGCCGGGTTTTCACCGTCGACAACTTGCCGAACGGCAACGACATCCCCGGCGCGGTGCACAGCTACTGCCGTTGCTACGCGACCGGGTTCACCAGCGGCGCCGTCGTCCCCATCACCTTCCGACAGGGAGCTCCCCATGCCTTCTGACCTCGAACTGTCCAGGACGGAGGTCGGCTCCGGTCAGGGCCCGTCACAGCCCGCCGGGATGCCGCCCATCCAGACCGTCAACCACCTGCGCCGGGCCATCACCATGTTCCGCCGCACCCGCCCGGATGACCGCAAGAAGCTGGCCGGCCACATCCGGGACCGGGCCAACGACCTCAACGCCGAGGACTTGCCCTGGGTGGATGCCTTCCTCAGGTCTCAGAACCTGGACAAGGACGCGAACAACGAGGCTCCGGACGGTGCCGACGACAACCCGTCGAGCGACACCGAGCCCAGCAACGCCAAGAAGTTCCGCTCATGACCGGCAAGATCACCGTCCAGACGCCGGTGGTCAACTCCGGCGCCATCGAGCTCGGCCGCACCACGTGGCGCAAGCAGATCCTGCCCATCGGTGAACTGCCGTACAAGGGCCGCAAGCTGCAGTTCACCAGGGACTACATCAACAACCTGGTGACCGCCTACAAGGACAAGGCGTTCGACGCGGTGCCGTTCCAGCTGGCCCCGGACGACAACTCCCACTCCAACGCCGTCGACCGGGCCGCCGGAGAGATCATCGGCCTCGAGGCCACCGACGACGGGCTGTACGCCACCGTCAGCGCCTCGGAGAAGGGCGCGGACATCCTGCGCGCCCACCCGAACCTCGGTGTCTCGGTGCGCGTCGTGGAGGGCTACGAGCGCAACGACGGCAAGACCACCCGGTCCTACCCGGCGGCGCTGCAGCACGTCCTGGCCACCTGGGCGCCGCGCATTGCCGGCATGAAGCCCTGGGAGCCGGTCGAGTGCGCCCAGGAGACCGACGAGGTGCTCGATCTGTCCGCGCTGACCTTCACTGCGCCTGCCGCACTGCCGGTCAGCACGACCGAAGCCTCGACCAACGTCCGGCTGCTCATCGACGGCCGCGAGATCCGTGACGTCACGGACAAGCGGGTGGCCGAGGCGCTCGACCGCCTCAAGACCACCGAACAGGCGACCCAAGCACCCGCCGGCTCCGGCGGGGACCAAGAGAAAGGGGCGCCACCCGTGGCTGCTCTGACTGATGAGGAGCTGACCGCAATGCGGGCAGTGCTCCCTCTTTTCCGCAAGTTCGCCGAGAACGACGAGGTCAAGCCGGCGGACAACGCCGGGAAGGCCCCGGAGCCGGTGAAGTTCGAGGCCCCCAAGGTCGAGGACAAGACCGACGAGGACGTCAAGGCCGAGGGTAAGACCCCGGAGCTGATCGCCGCGTCCCAGGACAGCGTCGGCGCCCAGGCGCTCGAGCTCGCCCAGATCGAGATGCGCACTCGGATGGATGCCCAGGCTGTGGAGCTGGCGACCATCAAGGCCGAGCGCGAGGCGGAGCGGTGGGCCGTCGAGGCCGCCGAGCTGGTCCGCGACTACGGCATCCCGCCGGCCATCGTCCAGATGTCCGAGCCGCTGCTGCGAGGCAGCCACGTCGTGGAGCTCTCCAACAGCACCACGGTCGACGCCAGTGAGGTGCTGCGCAACGTGCTGCACACGGTGGCCAAGACCTACGGCCGCAAGGTCGATCTGTCCGGCCCGGCCGGCACCGCCCACGACCTGAGCCAGGACGACGCGGAGGTCTCGGAGCGCGCTGCGTTCCTGGCCGCGCGGCGCGCCGAGGGCTTCGCCAACTAAGGAGCTATTCGAATGCCTGGTTCTTTCCCCGTACTGCAGCTCGGGCCTGCAACTTATGAGGTCAGCGCCACCGTCACCGGTGGTCAGCTGGTCATGGTCGACGGCTCGACCGGCAAGGTCAAGCCGACCACCGGCGCTGTCGCCACCTGCATCGGCATGGCGACCAACGACGCGGTTCCCGCCGGCTCCGGTAGCCAGCTGAACTACGCCACCGCCCGCAAGGAGGTCGCGGTCGCCTACGGGCCGTCCGAGGTCATCCTCACCGTCGCCTCCGGCGGCACCGCGCTGGCCTTCGGCGACCTGGTCGTGGCCGCCGCGAACGGCCAGTGCTCCAAGGGCACGACTCCCACGTATGACCTGATCGTCGGTCGCTGCACGGAGCCGGGTGGCATCGCCACCGGGGCTACCGGCCGCGTTCGGCTGTTCTGAGAGCTGAGGTAAAACAAAATGGTTGCGCTCCCCAATATCTCAGTCCAGGACGGCCCACTTGTAACCGTCAACGCGTGGCTGAAGGATCCGCTTCGCGTTCCGATTTACCTCATCGACATGATGAAGCAGGGCTTTCTGGCTGATGCGGTTCTCCGCACCGCTGGCTCTGCTCCCGCTGGTGTCGTCCGGTTCTACGAGACCAACCCGCTGTTCGCCGATTCCACGGTGCTGAACCGCGCGGAATTCGCCGAGGTCCCGGTTGCTCGGACCAGCCTGGGTCAGCCCAACGTGGCCTACAGCGTCGAGAAGTCGCTGGCCGTCGTCATCTCCGATGAGGACGTCCGTCGTAGCGACATCGACAAGTTGCAGATCAGGATGACGCAGGTCAAGAACAGCCTGATTCGGGCCTGGGATGACGTGTTCGTCCAGGCGGTTCTGACCAATCCGAACGTCCTGACCGCCGGCGTTGGCGGCGGCGTGTGGGCCACCAGTACCACCGACATCCGCAACGACATTCTCATGGCCATGAAGGCCATTGAGACTGCGAAGGATGCTCAGGGTTCACTGTTGGGCTATGTCTGCGACACGATGATTATCGGGCAGACCGCGAAGTTCGACATCCTGAAGTCGACGCAATTCAACCAGGAATACTACGGCGGCGACATCGCTGACGAGAACCTGCGCTACACCGGCAAGCTGCCCCAGAAGATCATGGGGCTGAATGTGCTGGTTTCCCCGCGTGTTCCGCTCGGCACCGCCATTTTCCTGCAGCGCGGCGCGTCCGGATTCATCGCCGACGAGCTTCCTCTCCAGGCGACGCCGCTCTACCGCGACGAGCCCCGCAAGGTCTCCCGCTCCGACGTGCAGCGCGCGTCCGCGGTCGGCATCGACCAGCCCAAGTCCGTCTTCGTGCTGACCGGCACCGACACCGTCGCGTAAGGGGTGAGTGGCATGGCCAAGTACGAAGTCAACGGCGACCTGTGGTGGTACGGCGACAACGAGTACCACCGCGGCGACGCGGTCGACGTGGACACCGACCAGCAGTTCATCAAGAACCACATCAAGAGTGGGTTCCTGGTCGAGGTCGGACACCACGAGAAGCTGGCCAAGGCCGAGCAGAAGGCTGTCGAGGACCAGGCGAAGGCTGACGCCGAGCAGGTCAAGCGCGACGACGCCGAGGCTCACCGTCGGGTGACCGAGGCCGAGGCGCGGACGGCGGGGACTCCGAACGTGTCCTCGCAGGACGGTCCGAAGACGACCCGCCGCACCAGCGGGAAGTAAGCCGTGGCGCCGTACGCGAGCCCGGACGAGGTTCGCGCGGCGATCACGCGCGACCTCAACCGGCTGGGTGGGTCGGCCGCGTCGATGGATGATCAGCAACTCGACGCGGCCATCACCAACGCTCAGTCCCAGGTAGACGGCAAGTTGCGCCGCCTGTACCTGGTGCCCTTCTCCCCGGTCCCGGACCTGGTCAAGTCCATCGTGATCGACATCGCCGGCTGGTTGGCGACGATGAACTACCGCCAGGAGAAGGAGATCCCCGAGGTCGACCCGATCGTGCGCCGCTACAACCGGGCGCACGACCTGCTGTGCTGCATCGCGGAGGGCCACCTCGCCCTACCGGATGCCGCCGGCACCGGGATCGAGCCGCGGCTCAACGGGATCGGCCGGCCCATCCAGCCGGTCGGCAAGTTGTTCCAGTCCCGCGACTTCGGCATTCCGCCGTGGGCGTACCGGTGATCGGCTTCGGCGGCACCTGGAACGTCCGGGACTGGTTCCGCGAGGACATCCGCCACGACTCCCCGGAGCACGTCGTCCTGTGGGAGGCGTGGTTCACCCAGCACGGCATCGACCCGTCCGAGGTGCTGCTCACCGAGTGGGTGGAACGCCGCGCCCACGAGGGCCAGAACCAGATCGTCTGGCTCGAGGCCGGCACCCGGGACGGGGAGCCGATCCACGTGCACAAGGAGATCAACCTGCCGGAGCCGCCGGCACCATTCCCTGTTCAGTAAGGGGGGTGCCGTTTGGCCACCCTGCAACAACTCCAGAATGCAATTTTCGAGCGTATCGGTGAGCCGCTCCCCGATCTCACCGGTTACGCGCACCTCCCCGACCTTGTCGAAGTCCCGGCCTATTACGTCGAGCCGGACCGCCAATTCCTTGATTACGAGGTGGCCTTCCAGTCCGGCATGGGGGAATACAAACTCCTCATCACCGTCCTGGTCGACAAGATTGACGAGGAGAAGGCCCAGCAAGACCTGGAGCCCTACCTCGATCCGTTCGGCCCATTCATCACGGCACTGCGCGCCCAGCATGTAGGCGACACGCTGGACAACCTTACCAATGGGTTTGTCGAAGTGACGCACGCGGATGGCTACGGCTATTGCTGGGATAAGCAGCATCAGACCGTTTACTACGGGGCCCAAATCCATATCACGGTAAGAGCGTAGGAGCGCCAATGCCCGCAGCTAAGGGTAAATACACGGTCATTCGGTCGTTCGACCGAACTGATCCGAGTTCCGGCAAGGACACCCACTACGGAATCGGCGCCGCTTACGACGGCCCCGATCCCGAGAAGTACCTGGAATGGCCCGACGGTGGAGCACTCATCGCTTTGGCCGAGTCCGTGGTGGCGCCTGCCGCCGTCGATTCAGCGCCTGCCGCTGACAGCACCTCTGATGGGGGCAAGAAATGAGCGTGTCGTTCTCCACGGCCAGCCAGACCACGAAGGCTTTCGTCGGTCGTAACGTCCAGGTCTGCGTCGACCAGTTCGACGTCTCGGTGCAGTTCCACGAGGCGAAGCACAAGCGAGAGGCCGGGGTTGTTGACGCGACCGGCTTCGGCGCGACGGTCGAGTATGCGCTGGCCGCGGTGCAGAAGGCGTCCCTGGAGGTCAAGGGCTACTACGCCCCGGATTCCCAGCTGGACGACATCATGGTCAAGCGGCTGGGCCAGGGCGCGGACGTGCTGGGCGTGTACGCTCCGCTGGGCTGGAACCTTGGCAATCCGATCGTGATGCAGCCCTCCGTCCTAACTAAGTACGACCTGGACGCGAAGACCAAGGGCGGCGTCGACATCGACGTCACAATGATGGCCCGTGGCGCGATTGACGACGGCAAGATTCTGCTCTCGCCGAACGTCTACACCTCGTCCTCCGGCACCAGCGCGGTCCTGGACAACACCACCGGCGGCGGTCAGACCAACGCCGGCGGCAGCGCGCAGCTGCACGTGTTCGGCATCGACACCACGGCCACCTCCCCGTCGCTGACCGCGAAGGTCCAGCACTCGGTCGACATGGGCACCACCTGGACCGACCTGTTCGTCTTCCCGACGATCACTGTCACCAACGGTGCCTACCGGCTCGTGCTGCCCAAGCAGCAGCCGGTCGGCGCGATGGTCCGGGCGTCCTGGGTGGTCTCCGGCACCGGCGCCACCTACGTGGCGCTGCTCGGGTTCTGCCGCGGCATCGCCATCTCGTAGTGGCCGGCGCGTTCGAGTTCACCGGGCAGGTCCAGGGCATCCCTGAGGTGGAGGCCTACATCCAGCAGGCCATCACCGCGGTCTCCCCGGAGATGCTCGCCCGCGCCATCCACCCCGGTGCCGAGCTGATGGCACAGGCGGTGCAGGAGCACGTCCACGTATCCAAGGCCGACGACGGCCCCAAGCACACCTCCGGGCAACTGCGCGAGTCGGTGTCCGGCCGGCCGCTGTCCGCCACGTTGTGGGAGGTCGGCCCGGACCTCTCGGTGGGCAACGTCAAGCAATACGCCCTGAAGGAACAGCAGGGCGGCCAGATCCATGCCAACAACGCCCCGATGATGATTTTCGACTCGGCCAAGTACGGCGGCCGGATGGCGGCCCTCACGGTCACCCACGACGCCCAGGACTACATGGGCAAGGGATTCGCCGCTGGCCTGGGCCCGGCCGACATCGCTATCCGCAGGGCCATCGCGGAGAACCTCCCGCAGGCATAACCCTTCCCGCTCCCCAACGACCAGCCCCTGAGCTCCCCAGCTCGGGGGCTGGTCGGCGTCACAGGCGAAAACAGGCGAACAGGAGAACATCCCCATGTCCAACCCCGTGTACGACGACGACTTTCCGGTACTCACCTCCGGCGCGCAGCTGCAGGACGTGCAGGTCCGCGCCGAGCTGGTGGTGGTCAAGCCGTGGCGCCGCAAGGTCTGGTGCCAGGAGCTGACCGGCGAGGAGCTCGACGAGTTCCGCGAGCCGATGAGTGTGATCGGCAAGGACAACTCGATCACCCTGAACCTGAAGAACAACACGCTGCGGCTGCTGGCCATGGCCATCCGTGACGCCAACGGCAACCGGCTCTACCCGAACACCGACGCCGGCATCAAGATCCTCGGCAAGATGCCCTCCTCCGGCCTCGAGATCCTCGCCGCCGTCGCCCGCCGCCTGTCCGGCATGGGCGAGGACGACGTGGAGGAGATGGCGGGAAAATCCGAAGCCGAGCAGACCTCGGCCTCATCGGACGACTCACCCTCGCAATCGGCGGCATGACCTGCGAGGAACTGAAGAGGCGGATCACCGCCTCCGAGCTCGTCTTCTGGCAGGCCTACGAGCGCGAGTACGGCCCGATCGGGCAGCAGCGCGACGACATCTTGGCCGCCTGGGTCTCGATGTTCACCGTGGCCCCCCATCGCGGCGAGGACGCCGGGCCGCTCGAGCTCGATGACTACATGCCCAAGTGGCGCGCTGATCCCAAACCCGACGAGGACGAGCAACAGCAGAGGTGGTGACCCGTGGCCGTCAATGAACTCTCGATCCTGATCAAGGTTATTGGCGGCGACGCGGTTGCCCAGCTGCAGGCGTTCAAGGACGAGGTGGCTCAGCTGGGGCCGGCCATCGAGGCGGCGTTCAACACCGCCTCGGCGGCGGCCACCGCCGGCTCGGACAAGATCGTTGCCTCGAACACCAAGGCGGCGGCTTCGTTCGGGCAGGTAGCCGAGGGCGCCAAGGCGCTCAGTGGCGAGATCGACGCCGCGCTGGCCGCCGTCCCGACGGCGGTCGGCAAGGTCTCCTCCTCGATGACCAAGATGGCCTCCTCGACCACGGCGGCCAGCGACAAGGTCAAGGCGTCGATGGATGGCCTCAAGGCCACCTACGACACCGCCAGCGCCGCCGCGTCCGCCGGTGCGGACAAGACCGCCGCGGCCTGGTCGGGCGCCAAGGACAAGATCGTCGCCGACGCGGCTGAGATCAAGACCGCGCTGGGTGGCATGGCGGGCGCTCAGGATGCCGCCGCCGTCGCCGCAGCCGGTGCCGCCGCCAAGACCTCTGCCGGCGCCAAAGAGGGCGCAGCCGCCACCAAGGCCGGCAGCGCTGAGGTCGTGGCCGCCTCGGGTGCGGCCGGCGCCGCGACGAAGAAGGCCGGCACCGACGCCGAAGAGGGCGGCAAGAAGATCAAGGGCTCGACCACTGACTGGGCGATGGCCGCCGGCATCGGCGCGCTGGCCATCGACAAGGTGGTGATGTCCTCGGTCGAGTGGGACCGGCAGATGCACATGCTGGTCAACGTCGCCGGCGAGCTGCCCAAGAACCTCGACATGGTGTCTCAAGGCCTCAAGCAGATCGCCATGGATACCGGCACGTCCACCAAGGACATGGCCGAGGGCATGTACCTGGTGGAGAAGGCTGGCCACCAGGGCGCGGACGGCCTGGACGTGGCCCGGCGCGCGGCGGAGATGGCCAAGCAGGAGAACATCCCGCTCGGTGACTCCATCAGGCAAGTCACCACCCTGATGCGGGACTACCCGGACCGGTTCAAGAGCGCCGCTGACGCGACCTCATTCCTGGTCAGCGTCGCCGGCCAGGGCCAGATGAGGATGTCCGAGCTGGACCGGGCGATGGCCGCGGTGATGCCCAAGGCCGCCGCCATGGGCGTCTCGGTGGAGTCGGTGGCCGCGTCGCTGGATGAGATGACCCGCCACGGTGTGCCCGCGCAGCAGGCCGCGCAGAACCTCAACGACACGCTCGTGCACATGGAGGCGCCCACCGCGGTGCAGGCGAAGGAACTCGCCGCGCTCGGCATCACCACCGATCAGCTCAAGAAGTCGATGGACGACAGCGGTCTGTCCGGCACGCTGCAGATGCTCTCCGGGAAGATCCAGGAGAACACGCGCGTCACGGCCGAGGGCAAGCAGGTCATCCTGGATGCCGGCAACGCGGTTAAGGGGCAAGCCCCGGAGCTGCAGGCGCTGTCCCAGCAGCTGATGAACGGCACGATCAGCCAGAAGGACTACACCAAGGCCGCCAAGGACATGGGCGTGATCGTCAGCGGCCAGGCGCAGAGCTTCGCCACCCTGATGAAGTCCACCCACGGACTGGGCCGCGAGCAGCAGTCCGGCCAGCAGATCATCCAGAGCTACACCGACGCCATGCGGCGCGCCACCGGCGACCAGACCGGCATGGGCGTGGCCATGATGACCACCGGCGGCTACGCCAAGGATGTCAACGACATCCAGGCCAAGCTGGTCAAGACCACCAAGGACGCGGACGGCTCCACCAAGGGCTGGGCGGAGACCCAGACGCAGGCCAACGTCAAGATTGATCAGTTCAAGGAGTCGCTCAAGGTCCTTGAGATCAACATGGCCACCGGCATCCTGCCCGGGTTCGCCGCGGTAGCCAAGGCGCTCGCCACGTTCGTCGGCTGGATCGCGCAGTGCAAGCCGGCCGCCGAGGCGCTGGGCGTGGTGCTCGGCGTGGTCGTGACCACCGCCATGGTCGGCTTCGTCGTCAAGGGCGTCGGGTCGGCCATCACCGGCCTCGAGGCGCTCATTGGCGTGGTCAAGAAGGTCGTCCTGGTCATGCGCGAGCTCTCCGCCGCCATGGTCGTAGAGAAGATCGCCGAATTCGCCTCCACGGTCGGCCGGGTCACCGGCATCACCAAACTGTGGACCGCCGCGCAGTGGCTGCTGAACATCGCGCTGGACGCCAACCCGATCGGCGTGGTGATCATCGCCGTGGCGGCGCTGATCGCCGTCGCGGTACTGATCATCACCCACTGGCAGCAGGTCTCCGATTTCTTCAAGGGGTTGTGGGAGAAGGTCAAGGGCTTCTTTGTCGACGCCTGGAACACGATCGTCAAGGTCACCAGCGAGGCCTGGGCCAAGATCAAGGCGTTCTTCTCCCAGAGCCCCTCGGAGATCATCAAGCAGGTCGGCGAGTTCGTCGGCAAGGTGATCGCCTGGTTCCTGCTGCTGCCGATCGAGATTCCGGTGGCGCTGTTCAAGGTCGCCGGCGTGATCGTGGGCGCGGTCAAGGAGTGGTGGCCCGGCTTCCTCAAGGCGTGCGAGGACGGCTGGAACGGCACCGTCTGGCCCTGGTTCAAGGCGCTGCCGGGCAACATCGTGGCCGCGCTGTCCGACCTGGGCAAGCTGATGCTCGAGGTCGGCAAGGGCGTCATCGAGGGCCTGTGGAACGGCATCAAGGCCGCGCTCGGCGGCTTCATGGACTTCATCGGCGGCATCGGTAAGGGCATCGCCGAGACGTTCAAGTCGGTGCTGGGCATCTCCTCCCCGTCCACCGTGATGCACGCGGCCGGCCGCGACACCATGGCCGGCGTGCACGAGGGCGTCGCCGCCGAGGCGCCCCGGGTGCACGCGGAGACCGCCAAGGTGCCCCAGGGCATGGCCAAGCAGTTCGACGGCACCAAGGCCACCATGGACGCCTGCGGGCGGGACACCATGAAGGGCCTGCACGACGGGGTCACCTCCGGCACCAAGCCGGTGACCGAGTCGGTATCCGGCATGGCCACCCAGATGACCACCGCGACCAGCTCCGGCATCATCCCGATGACCACGGCGGTGACCGCGCAGACGAGCGCCACCACGGCCAACGCCAAGGCCACCAAGGACTCCACCTCGGCGACCACCTCGAGCTCCTCGGCGTCGCAGTCCGCGAGCTCGTCCACCAGCTCGGCCACCAGTGCCACCAAGTCGCACACCAGCGCGACCCAGGCGAGCACGGCGGCCACCACCGCGCACACCACCGCCACCCAGAACGGCGCGGGCGCCATGAAGGACTCGGCCGCCCAGATGGGCGCGCTGACCAAGGCGATGACGGACTTCACCGGCGCCGCCAAGGCCGCCGAGCCGCCGTATGCCGCGTTCGTCAAGGACACCACCGACCTGGATGCGCAGCTCAAGGCCAGCGTGCCGCTGTTCACCACCTTCACCACGGACTTCACCGCGTTCACCGGCCAGCTCAAGATCGCCAGTCCGATGTGGACCGCGTTCGTCACCGACTACACGAACTTCACCGCGCAGCTGCAGGCCGCCGTGCCGCTGTGGGGCGTGTTCGTGGTGGCCTACGTGTCGTTCGCGGCGCAGCTGAAGGCGGCCGTGCCGTTGTGGGCGACCTTCGTCAAGGACTTCACCACCTTCGATGGCCACCTGAAGGCGGTGGCGCCGCTGTGGGCCACCTTCGTCAAGAACTTCACCACGTTCGACGCCCAGCTCAAGGCGGCCACCCCGCTCTGGACGACGTTCGTCAAGAACTTCACCACGTGGGACGCCCAGCTCAAGGCCGCCTCCCCGTTGTGGACCACGTTCGTGAAGGACTTCACCACCTTCGATGCGCAGCTGAAGGTGGTCACGCCGCTGTGGACCACCTACGTGAAGGACTTCACCACGTGGAACGCGCAGCTCAAGGCCGCGTCTCCACTGTGGACAACCTTCGTCAAGAACTTCACGACCTGGACGGTGCAGCTCAAGATCGTCACTCCACTGTGGACGACGTTCGTCAAGAACTTCACCACCTGGGTGGCGCAGCTCAAGGTGGCCTCCCCGTTGTGGACCGCCTTCGTGAAGAACTGGGCGACGTTCGGGGCACTGCTCAAGCAGGTGGCCGCGCAGTGGGCGCAGTTCGTGAAGCAGTTCCAACTGTTCGCCAACCTGCTGCAGCAGGTCACGG
>JAOPYH010000346.1 GCA_025964715.1 Streptosporangiaceae bacterium
CCTGGCTGCGCATCGGCATCGGGGTCCTCGCCGAAGCGACCTTCCTGACCTACGTCATCGTGCTCGGCCGCAAGGCGGTCCGCGAGGGTCAGACCGGAGACTCCGCGCTCACGCCGGACGTGGCACCCGCCGCCGGCTGACCCGCGGGTCAGCCGCGGCCGGTCAGGCCTGCTGGCTCTCGCCCGGGGTGACCAGGCCGGATTCGTAGGCCAGCATCACGGCTTGGGCCCGGTCGCGCAGCCGCAGCTTCGTGAACACCCGCGCGACGTGCGTCTTCACGGTGTGCTCGCTCACGACCAGCCGGGCGGCGATCTCCGCGTTGGAGAGCCCACCCGCGATCTGCATCAGCACCTCGGTCTCGCGGGCCGTGAGACTCTTCAGCTCGGCCGGCGGCCGGGGCTGATTGCGGCGCTGCTTGCTGAACTCCCGGATCAGCCGTCCGGTCACCTGAGGCGCGAGGAGCGCGTCACCACGGGCCACCACCCGCACCGCGGACACCAGTTCCTCCGCCGTGGCGTCCTTCAGCAGGAATCCACTGGCGCCGGCGGCCAGCGCCGCGTAGACATAGTCGTCGACGTCGAAGGTCGTGAGCACCAGGACCCGGACGGACTCGGCGCCGGGCCGGGCGAGCAGCCGCCGGGTGGCCTCGATGCCGTCCATGCCGGGCATCCGGATGTCCATGACCACGACGTCCGGCAGCACGCTCTCGGCCAGCCGCACCGCCTCGCGGCCGTCGCCGGCCTGGCCGACCACGCTGATGCCGGGCTGGGCGTCGAGCAGCGCGGCGAATCCGGCCCGTACGATCGTCTGGTCGTCGACGATCAGAACTCGGATCACGACCGGGGGGACTCCTCACGTGTGACGGGCAACTCGGCCTCGACCAGGAACCCGCCCTCGGTGGCCGGTCCGGCGGAGAACCGTCCGCCAAGTATCGTCGCACGCTCGCGCATCCCCACGAGACCGTGCCCGCCCCCCAGGTCGTTCGGATCCAGGATCCTGGTGGCGTCCGGCGAGCCGGCGTTGCGCACTCGTACGGCCAGGCGGTCCGGCAGATAGCTGAGCTCGACCCGCACCTGAGCGCCGGGGGCGTGCCGCCGCGCGTTGGTGAGCGCCTCCTGCACGATCCGGTACGCCGACAGCTCGATGGTCGGGGAAAGGCCGCGCGGAGAGCCCTGCACGGAGATGTCCGCCCGCCCACCGGCGCCCCGATGCTGCTCGATCAGCTCGGGCAGCCGGTCGAGCCGCGGCTGCGGCGTCACCTCCGGCTCGGCACCCGAGTCGGCGCGTAGCACGCCGAGCAGCCGGCGCATCTCGATGAGCGCCTCACGAGCGGTCCGCGCGATCTCGGCGTATCCCCGCGCCGCCTCGGGGGACAGCTGCGACATGGTGTAGGGAGCCGTCTCGGCCTGTACGGCGATCATCGACACCGAGTGGGCGACCACGTCGTGCAGTTCCCTGGCGATCCGGGCCCTCTCGCGGAGCACCGCCTGCTCGCGGCGCACCTCGTGCAGGCGGGTCAGCGTCTCGGTCGTGCGTTCCCGCGCCTCCGCGTTGGTGCGCTCTGCCGTCTCCACCACGCGCCTGGCGTCCCCGAGCCCGATGGCCGCCAGGACGGCGATGATCCCGGCCGGCCACGGGATGTCGGCCAGGCTGCCGGAGGCCAGATAGACGACCGCCAGCGTTGCGACGCTGCCCACCGCCAGCACCCCGGCGGACTGCCGGGGCATGTGCTGGGCGAGCAGGTAGAGCGTGTAGAGCGCCGCGAAGGCCGTCGTGACCAGCAGCAGCTGCCCGGACAACAGGCTCGCCGCGAAGGCGCCGAGGACGACGGCGGCGACCGGGCGCAGGAACTCGCGGCGCCACACGAGCG
Organism: Streptosporangiaceae bacterium; assembly: GCA_025964715.1. Classification (GTDB taxonomy): domain Bacteria; phylum Actinomycetota; class Actinomycetes; order Streptosporangiales; family Streptosporangiaceae; genus Actinomadura_C. The sequence continues at coordinate 1,871 of JAOPYH010000346.1, forward strand.
GAAGCGTGGCGGCGACCGCGAGGCCGCCGGCGAGGCTCAACGGGTGGAGGTTGTGCGGAAGCAGTTCCGCGACCGCGGCCACGGCCAGGGCCAGCCCGGTGAGCGGCCCGAAGGCCCACGAGGCGGTGAACTCGCGCCAGGCGTTGCCCCAGCGGGGCAGCGGCGCCGTGGGAGGTCCCTGCCGCGTGGATCCGCCCCGGCCCGCGCCTGGCGGACCGTAGCCGGGGACGTGCGGTGGCGCCGGCGGGCCGTACAACCGGGCGCCCAGCCGGCTGGTGAGCGGCCGCAGCAATCTGCCGATGCCGGTGAGGACCCACAGGAGCACCTGACCCACGCCCGCGACGATCCGGCCCGACAGCCGCCACGCGTAATGGGCGAACCGTTCGGGGCCCCTGGCGGGCTCATGCTCCGGACGGAGGGGCGAGCTCGTGGGCTTGTCACTGGTCATCATCCTATTTTTACCTGTGTCCCGGATCGGGCGCCTCACCGTGGGGTGCGATAGTAAGCGGCCGTATCCCCCTTGAGAACGACTCCGGTTCCCTACTCGGGAGGGACGCCAGAGCGACGACACGGACGTAGTGTCTTGGATGTGACGAAGGCGGTGGGGCTTTCGGCAGGGGGGTCGAAGGTGCCGCCGCCGTCACGAGCCGCTCGGTTCGGGGTTTCCGGGTGGCCGGTAAGAAGACGCCCCTCGCCGGCCTGGCCGTCGTCGTGTCTCCTGCGGAGGGACGACCGGTCTCGCCTGGGCTGGGTTTGAGTCGACCGGATCGGCCGGCCGGCGAGGGATGCCGTCGCCAGTGCGCGCCGTGTCCGTACGCGGAATTTACGGGCCACATGCCGTGATCTCCGCGAGCCGGTGCCGATCCGTTGGTAGATCTCCGGGGGAGACGAGCCCAGGGGGGTCATGATCATGAGATTTCGCCCGATCGCGTCCGCGCTGACCGGCTTGGCCCTCAGCGGCGGTGTGGCGGTGGGGACTCCGGCCACGGCCGCCGCCGACTGCGGATGCTGGCATTACGTACGAGCCGAGGGCGCGACCGCCAACACGACCTTCGAGGAGGTCTCGGCACCGTCCTTCGGCACCGCCCTGGCGGCGGGCAGCCGAGGGGACCTGCCGCTGGTGGCGTACTGGAACGGCGTCCGCTGGCGCGAGAGCGGGCGGCTGCCGGTCGCCGCGGACACCGTCATGGAGGGCGTGGCGGCCTCCTCGGTGGATGACGGCTGGGTCGTCGGGTACACACCCGCCGGACTGCCGCAGACCGCGCACTGGACCGGCGGTGAGAGATGGCGCGCGGTGCCCATCCCCGCGCACGCTCCGAGCTATCCGCGGGCGGTCGACGCCCGATCCGGCGACGACGTCTGGATCGTCGGCGCGGCCGGGCACCCGTACACACGCGCCGCGGCGTGGCACTGGGACGGGCGGGCCTGGCGGCCCATGCCGGTCCCGACGGACCCCGGAGCCGCACCGCACGCGAACAGCCAGCTCGTCGCCGTCTCCGCCGTCGGGACCGACGACGTGTGGGCGGTCGGCGGCAGCGGTCTGTCCGGTGGACGGGAGGGAACGCCCTCGCGGGGCCGGGCCACCTCGGCGCGGGCTCTCGTGGCGCATTGGGACGGCCGGGCGTGGACGCGGGTGGCGCTGCCCGAGCCGGCGGCCGACGAGCCCTTAGACGTGGTACTGGCCGACGTGGTCGCGCTCGCCCCTGACGACGTGTGGGCCGTCGGGACCGCCTCCGCGCAGACGGATCTGCCGCTGATCCGGCACTGGAACGGCCGGATGTGGGCCACCGTGCCCATCCCCGCCGTACGCGGCCGGCTGCATTCCGTCGCGGGGGACGGACGCGGCGGCGTCTGGGTGGCAGGTCAGACCTCCACCGGTTCGGCGCTGCTCGCCCACTGGAACGGCGGTCGCTGGGACGTCTCCGGAGCCCCGACGCCGGGTGACCCGGATCCCGGTGAGGGCACCGCGAGCCGGCGCGGCTCTGGGGCCGTACGTGGACTCGCACACGCCCCTGGCACGTCCTACCTGTGGGCGGTCGGAGCGTATGCGCGGCCGGGGTCGGCCGAGCCGGTGCGGTATCCGCTCACCTGGACGAACGCGCCCCATCACCGCTGACCGGGACGGGCCCCATCAGGAGGTGGAGGCCTCCGTGGCGGCGCGCCGCGGCTTGCGCGGCGGCTCGTCCAGCGCGGGCTCGAGGTAGATCATCCGTGCGATCGGCATGACGTCGCGGATTCGCGCCTCGGCCGCGTCGATGCCCCTCGCCACCTGGGCCGCCGTGTCGTCGTGGTAGACCGCGATCTTGGCGGCGACCAGCAGTTCGTCCGGCCCGATGTGCTGCGTGCGCAGATGCATGACGTGGTCGACCTCGTCCACGGATTCGAGGGCCTCGACGATCTTCCGCTCGGCCTCCGGGCCCGCGCTCTCCCCGATCAGCAGGCTCTTGGTCTCGATGGCGAGGATCGTGGCGATCACCGCCAGCAGCACGCCGATGCAGACCGTGCCGACGCCGTCCCACGCACCATTGCCGGTAACGACCGCGAGGGCCACGCCCGCGAGCGCCAGGACCAGGCCGATCAGCGCGCCGAGGTCCTCCAGGAGCACCACCGGCAGCTCGGGCGCCTTGGCTCGCCGGATGAACGACACCCAGGACCGGTCACCGCGGAGCTCGTTGGACTCCTTGATGGCGGTGCGGAAGGAGAAGCCCTCGAGCCCGATCGCGATCACCAGGACGGCGAAGGCCCAGACCGGCGACTTGACCTCCTCGGGGTGGGAGATCTTGTGGTAGCCCTCGTACAGCGAGAACAGGGCACCGACGGTGAACAGCACCACCGCGACGACAAAGGCGTAGAAGTAGCGTTCCCGGCCGTACCCGAAGGGATGCTCGGGGGTCCGGGCACGTTCGGAGCGCTTGCGGCCCAGGAGCAGGAGCCCCTGGTTCCCCGAGTCGGCGACCGAGTGGATCGACTCCGCGAGCATCGACGACGAACCGGTGAACAGGAACGCGACGAACTTGGAGGCCGCGATCCCCAGGTTGGCGGCCAACGCGGCGACGATCGCCTTGCTCCCACCCTCTGCACTCATAGTGACGAAATCCTCGTCTTGAGCTCCTGAATTGCGGACACCGGCGACGGGTCGACGCCTAGCGCGATAGCCAGGTAAACCGTGGCGTAGTCGACAAGAGCGATCAGAGTGGCCAACCGCTCCAGCGGATGGTCACCCTCCGCCGCGATCTCGGTGACCGCCACACCACGCGCCCGGGCCAGCTCGACCGAGACCTCACGCCGCTTGACGACCTGCGGATGTTCCTCGGTGTCGCGCAGCAGGACCAGGTGGAGCCCCGTGTCGGAGTCCTCCGTGCGGTCTCGGAAGAAGTCTCCGCCGGAGCGCGACGCGCCGAAGAACCCGTCGAAGGCCACCACCTGGTTGTGGTCGGCCTCCGGCAGGCCACCGTAGACGGCCGGGTATTTGGCGTTCTCGTTGCACTGGCAGGCGAACCGGTAGGCGGCCACCCCGGCGAGCGGCGAGCTTCCCCAGACCATGGGCACCGCGCCCGCGAGGTCCAGGGCGAGGTGCTTACCCGGGTTGAGGAACGGCTCGCTGCTGGGCCTGCACCGGTTGCTGACCTCCTCGAGCCGGGCCGCGGTGGCCTCGAGCACCTCATCCGGTGCCTCGACCAGGCCGAGCTCGCGGGCCGCCAGGATGAGCGGGATGGTCAGGCCCCACAGCGTGGCGCGCGGCTGGCCCACCGACCGCACCGGCACGAAGATCCCGTTGACCTGAGCGGCGAGCTCCTCCAGCGGCGAGTCGGCCGCGCCGACGCACAGCAGCCGGCAGCCGCGGCGGATCGCCTCGGCCGCGACGGTCAGCGTCTCCTCGGTGGAGCCGGAGCACGACACGGCCATCACGAGATCCGTGGCGCCGACCCATCCGGGGAGCTGATAGCCGCGTACGGTCATGATCGGAACGGGGCAGCCGGCCCCCGCCACGGCGGCCAGCACATCGCCCGAGATGGCCGATCCGCCCATGCCGGCGACCACGATCGCCCGCGGCCGCTCTTCGCCGGCGAGACGGCCGATGCCGGCCTCGGCCGCCGTCCGCTGCGCCTCCCGGATCTGTGCCGCCGCCGAGGCGACCTGCCGGAGCATCTCACCGGGGTCGGCGGCCTCGATCGCGGCCGCGTCATCGAGGGCACCGGTCTCCACTTGCAGGCTCATGAGGCGGGCGCTCGCGCTTCGTCGACGAGCAGAACCGGGATGTCGTCGCGCACCGGGTAGGCGTATCGGCACTCCCCGGAGCAGACGAGCTCGTCGGCCTGCTGGTCCGGTGTGAGGGCCCCGCCGCACTTGGGGCAGGCGAGAATCTCGAGCAACCAGGAGTCGATCTTCACTTTGTCTCCCTGACCATGGCCAGCACCTCATCGCGCACGGCCGTCATGGTCTTCTCGTCGATGGCCTCCGCGTTGAGCCGCAGCAGCGGCTCGGTGTTGGAAGGCCGGAGGTTGAACCACCAGTCGTCGGCGCCGACGGTCAGCCCGTCGAGCTCGTCCATCGTCACGCCCGGCCGGCCGGCGAAGGCCGCCCGCACCTTGTCGGTGGCCGCGCCCTGGTCGGCCACCTCGCTGTTGATCTCACCGGACGCGGCATAGCGCCCGTACTGCTCGAGCAGCTCGGAGAGCGGCCGCGCCGCCGCACCGTCCTGACCACCGAGGGCCGCCAGGACGTGCAGGGCGGCCAGCATGCCGGAGTCGGCGAACCAGAAGTCGCGGAAGTAGAAGTGCGCGGAGTGCTCACCGCCGAACACCGCGCCGGTCTCGGCCATCGTCTGCTTGATGAACGAGTGACCGACCCGGGTCCGGACCGGTGTGCCGCCGTGCTCCCGGACGATCTCGGGTACGGCCCGTGAGCTGATCAGGTTGTGCACGACGCTCGAGCCCGGGTGCTTGGCGAGCTCGCGGACCGCGACCAGGGCGGTGATCGCCGACGGGGACACGATCTCGCCGCGCTCGTCCACGACGAAGCAGCGGTCTGCGTCACCGTCGAAGGCCAGCCCCAGGTCCGCCCCGTGCTCGCGCACGGCGGCCTGCAGGTCGCGCAGGTTCGCCGGCTCGATGGGGTTGGCCTCGTGGTTGGGGAAGGTGCCGTCCAGCTCGAAATAGAGCGGCACGAGGTCGATGGGAAGGTCCTCGAACACCGTGGGGACGGTGTGGCCGCCCATGCCGTTGCCGGCGTCCACCACGACCTTGAGCGGCCGGATGCCCGACAGGTCCACCAGTGTCTTGAGGTGGGCGGCGTAGCCGGACAGCACGTCACGCCGCGTGACGGTGCCGGGCTTGCCGTCGTAGGCCGGCACGCCGGTCTCGACGAGCTCGCGGATCTCGGTCAGGCCGGTGTCCCGCCCGACCGGCCGGGCGGCCGACCGGCACAGCTTCACACCGTTGTACTTCGCCGGGTTGTGGCTGGCGGTGAACATCGCACCGGGCAGGTCCAGGCTGCCGCTGGCGTAGTAGAGCATGTCGGTGGAGCCGAGCCCGGCCTCGATGACGTCCGCGCCCTGCGCGGTGACCCCGCGGGCGAAGGCCGCCGCGAGCGGCACCGAGGACTCGCGCATGTCATGGGCCGTGACCACCGCCGACGCTCCGGTCAGCCGTACGAAGGCCGCACCGACCGCCTCGGCGGTCTCCGGGTCCAGTTCGGTGGGCACGATGCCACGGATGTCATACGCTTTAAAGATCTTGGCGAGGTCGCCCACTGCCGCTCCCTGCTCGTCGCACCCCTGCGGCACGACGCTCCACCGCGAACGTGCCTGCGTCACATAGATGAACGAGCCTACCGGGCGCGGGACACGCGATCGGCCGCACCTCGGCCGAGCGGCGGAACACCCTCGGGCGGACGGCTCAGCATGGCCGCATGCGGTCCCAGCGGGCTAGCCGGGCGGCCGGTCCGCAGGACGGGAGGGCTTGTCGCCCGGCCTGGGTGATCTGTCGCCGGGGCGCGGCGACGCCGAGCGCAGCACCCGCAGATGGCCGCGGCGGCCGACCTCGACGCCCTGGCCGACGGGCTCCTGACGCGGCACCGGTTTGGCCGCCTCACGGACGGCGTCGGCGAGCGCCTCCAGGTCATCGCTGCTCGGCTGCTGCGGCCCCTCGTCGGCCGGCAGCCGGACGAGCTCCCAGCCCATGGGAGCCGTCAGCCGCTTGGCGTGCTCCGCACACAGGTCGTAGCAGTGCGGCTCGACGTACGTGGCAAGCGGACCCAGAACCGCTGTCGAGTCGCGGTAGACGTACGTGAGCGTGAATACTGCAGGCTCCTTGCACGCGGTGCGGGAGCAGGTGCGGACGGGGCTCACGATGGCCGACCGTACCCCCCCTCCGGGCACCTCCGCCACCTTCTCGGCACACGTGTCGCCGTAAACGGCCCATTTAAGCCGGTACCCCGGCATTCCACCCCGGCGCGTCCGGGTCTCGGAAACGTCCGGGTGGCTTTAAGAGCCATGGACGGTAAGCTCGGAGATGTGCGATCCCGCGTGGCAGGCGCCCGACGCCGCGACCGCCATGGCCGCGGTCTCCGTGGCCCCCTGACTCCTCCTGAGGCGCCGGTGTCCCGCACCCGGGCCGAGCGCTTCGACGATCTCGTGCGCGACGAGGTGCGACGCGTCGCTCAGCGCTGGAGCCGTGAACTGGCCGGTGTCGAGTTCTCGGTCGAGGAGGTCCCGCCGATCCAGCCCTGGGCGGACGCGACGGACCCCATAGCGCTCAGCCAGACGCTCACGGGCGGAGGCGGCCGGGCGCCCCGTGTCGTGGTGTACCGGAGACCGGTCGAGGCCCGCGGCGGCGGCGACGAACGTGATCTCGCCCGGCTGGTCCGCGACCTGATCGTCGAAGAGGTCGCGGAGCTGCTCGGCCTGTCCCCCGAATCCGTGGACCCGACGTACGAGGACTGACCGGGCCGCCGGTCAGGGGATCAGCGACGTCAGCGAGTCCCCGACCGGGGGCTGCGCGATCGAGGTCAGCGCGGGAGTGACCGGCAGGATCGTGAACAGCAGCTTGTCCCCCTTGCCGCTGGACAGGACCCGGGCCGCGTAGACCGGTCCCGAGCCCGGCTGCGGGGTGAGGACGACACCGAAGCCCTTGTCCCCGCCCGCCGGCACGGGGACCGAGATCTCCTCGGTTCGTCCGGCGGCCACCTTCACCTCCTGCGGAGTCCCCGCGGCGCCCTGTCCTGTCACGGTGTCCAGCCGGAGCGTGGCCGCGCGGTCCGGTGCGGTGAGCACCATGACCGTGCCAGAGCGGTTGTCTGCGACCACGCCGCCGCCCCCGAGCGCCTCGGTGGCGCCGCCATAGGCCACATCGGCGCCGCGGGAGGCGACGAACCCGGCGGTGATCGGCCGGTCCGAGGTGAGCCGGACCGCGGCCGCCTTGCCCGACAGTGCCTGCTCGAGGTCCACCGGCGTGACGGTCTGCGCCGGCGCGTCGAGGACGTCCCGTCCCTCGGGCGCGAACGTGCCTTTGGGCGTGATCACTTGGATCTTGACCTGGGCGTCCGCCTCACCCGGGACCGCGACGAGGAGCTGACGCGAGCCACTTCCGCTCGGGATGCCTGGCATGAGGACGTGCGTCGCCGGAGGGGCGGCCTGCGGGACCCAGTCGACGCCCTTCTTGTCGCCGGTGTGGACCCTTACGGCCGCCGACACCCGGCCCGTCGAGACTCGTACGTGCAGGGCGAGGATCCGGGCCGTCTTGACGATGTCGCCCAGTCCCTCGGGGCTCTTGCCGATGCCGACGACGACGCCGCTGTGCGGCGCGACCGTGGTGCCACGGCCTTCGGTGGTGTCGAGCGGTCCCTCGCCCGACAGCGCGCGCACGTCCACCGCGGCGGCCTGGTCGTCGACGTTCGTGAGGTAGAGGTCGATGTCCTTGGCGTCCATGGGCCCGGGGCCGAGGAACCACAGGTCGGTGCCGGCCTCGGTGCAGCGCACCCCGGCCAGGCCGCGGTCGGAGCCGTTCTGGACCGAGGTGGTCTGCTCGACCTCGAGCCCCGAGGCCAGTGCGCCACCGGCCCGCACGGTGTAGGGATCCGTCCTGCCGTGGTGCCCACCGCCGACCTCCTTGGACCAGGCGGCGCCCGGTGACGTCACCGCCCCGGCCGGCGCGCCGCCGCGGGTCACCGTGATGTCCGCCCGCCCCGTACCCCCCGTACGACCAGGGGTCAGCAGGGTGAGCCGCGCGCCCCCCGGTGCGGGGCAGCCCAGCAGCGCGGAGGTCACCGGTGCCCGGGTCCCGGGCTCCGCCCGGGCGGCTCCGGACGGCCGGGAGAAGGCCGCCACGCCGTACAACGCCAGGAGGGCCAGCAGGACCAGGACGGCGGCCGCGTAGCGGTACCCGACGAAGCCGACCAGGCGGTCGAGATCGACGAGGCGTTCTCCGTCCCTGACCAGCCTGCCGACCCGCCGGACGGACGTTCTCGTCACGCGTCCGACCGGTCCGACCTGCTGTTCGCTCTCGCTCTCGTTCTCGCTCACGGTCTTGCCTCCTCGACCGGCTCGACCGGCTCGACCGCAGATCCATCCAGGGCCGGCTCGCCGGCTTCCGCACGGGACCGCACCGGGCCCGTGGGAGGCCCGGGAGCCGGGAGCGCGGGGATCTCGCGCGGCGCCGGCAGCGCGGCCGGCTCATCGGTGTGGCGGCCGGAGTCGTCCGGCGAGCCACGGGCGCGCCGTCGCGGCCTGGCCAGGACCGACC
>JAOPYH010000354.1 GCA_025964715.1 Streptosporangiaceae bacterium
CCGGCTGCCGGGTATCAACGACGACTCGGAACTTTCTCGCTCCTCATGGTCGGCCTGAGCTCGATCATCGGCTCGGGCTGGCTCTTCGGCTCCTGGAAGGCCGCCAAGGTCGCAGGACCGGCCGCGATCTTCGCCTGGATCATCGGCGCGGGCATCATGCTGCTCATCGCCGTCTCCTACATGGAGCTCGGGTCCATGTTCCCCAAGTCCGGCGGCATGGTCCGCTACTCGCAGTACTCCCATGGCTCCCTGGTCGGCTTCGTGGGCGGCTGGGCCAACTGGGTGGCCATCGTCTCGGTCATCCCGGTCGAGGCCGAGGCATCCGCTCAGTACATGAGCACGTGGAAATGGCACTGGGCACAGAACCTCTATGACGGGAAGGAACTCCACCCGGCCGGGCTCGCGATCGCCGCGGTCCTCGTCATCGTGTACTTCCTGATCAACTACTGGACCGTGCGTCTGTACGCCATGGCCAACAGCTTCATCATGATCATTAAGTTCGCGGTCCCGGCGCTCACGATCATCGGCCTGATCGCGACCGGCTTCCACGGTGGCAACTTCTCCCACCACGGCGGCTTCGCCCCGTACGGCTGGTCCGCGGTGCTGACCGCCATCGCGACCTCCGGAGTGGTGTTCGCCTTCAACGGGTTCCAGAGCCCGATCAACCTGGCCGGTGAGGCGAAGAACCCCGGCCGCTCCGTGCCGATCGCGCTGATCGGCGCACTGGTCATCTCGGCGTTCGTCTACGTCGGCCTGCAGACCGCCTTCATCGGCGCCGTCCCCGGTCACCTGCTCGGCCACGGTTGGTCGGGGATCGACTTCAAGTCCCCCTTCGCGGACCTGGCACTCGCCTGGAACCTCAACTGGCTGGCCGTCACGCTGTACGCGGACGCCTTCGTCTCCCCGTCGGGCACGGGCATGACCTACACGGCCACGACGTCCCGGATGATCCAGGGCATGCAGGAGAACGGCTACTTCCCCCGCGTCCTCGGGCGGGTCAACCCGAAGTACGGCATCCCCCAGCCGGCCATGTGGTTCAACCTCGTGGTCTCGTTCGGCTTCCTCTTCATGTTCCGCGGCTGGGGCTCCCTGGCCGCGGTGATCTCAGTCGCCACCGTGATCTCCTACGTCACCGGCCCGGTGTCGGCCATGGTGCTGCGCCGGACCCGCCCGGACCTGAAGCGGCCCGTACGGGCACCCGCCCTGCAAGTGATCGCCCCGGCGGGCTTCATCTTCGCCTCGCTGCTGCTGTACTGGTCGAAGTGGCCGCTCTCGGGCGAGGTCATCCTGATCATCGCCCTCGGCCTGCCGATCTACGTCTTCTACTGCGGCAAAGCGCGTTTCCGCGGCTTCGCTCCGCACCTCAAGGCCGGTGTCTGGCTCATCGTCTACCTCTGCTGGATGGCGCTGCTGTCGGCGCTCGGCAGCAAGCAGTTCGGCGGATACAACGTGATCCCCTACGGCCTTGACATGGCCGTCGTGGCCGTGACGTCGCTGGGGTTCTACGCCTGGGGCGTCCGCAGCGGATGGGCCGGGCCGTCAGAAGCGGTGGCCGCCGAGGCCATGGCCAAGGAGACCGAGACCACCGTGGCGCCGGCGGGCGGAGACCTCGCGCCGGTCGCATAGCACCCGGCCGGTGTCCTCTCGCCCCCGCAAGCCCCGGGGGGCGAGAGGACACGGCACTTCACTAGAGTCGATCAGCGGCCGGGCCTGATCTCCTGATCCACCGGCCTTTCCCTTAACTATGCGCAAAGGAGCGCCGGTGCGACTGCTCGTGGTGGAGGACGACATCCGCGTCGCCGCGGCGCTGTCCTCGGTGCTCCGGCGCCACGGCTTCCACGTCGAACTGGCACACACCGCTGTCGATGCGCTCGAGCGCCTGAGCAACGGCCCGGACGTCATCCTGCTCGACCTCGGCCTGCCGGACCGCGACGGATTCGAGCTGTGCGCCCGCATCCGCGCGCTGAGCGACGTCCCGGTGATCATGGTGACCGCGCGCGGTGACGTGCGGTCCCGGATCCACGGCCTGCACCTCGGTGCGGACGACTACCTCGTCAAGCCCTACGACCTCGGCGAGCTCATGGCGCGGATCCATGTCGTGAGCCGGCGGCGGTCCGCTCCCGGACCGGCCGGGGAACGGACGCAGTCCGCCGGGGACGTCCTGATCGGCGGCCGGGTGCGGCTCGACCGCCTGCGCCGGGTCGTCAGCGTCGACGGGGTCCCGACCAACCTGACCCGCAAGGAGTTCGACCTGCTGACGGTGCTCGCCCGCGAGCCCGGCGTGGTCTTCCGCCGCGAGCAGATCATCAGCGAGGTCTGGAACACCACCTGGCAGGGCAACCAGCGCACGCTCGAGGTGCACATCGCCTCACTACGGGCCAAGCTCAAGGTCCCCGGCGCCATCGAGACGGTGCGCGGGGTGGGATACCGGATGAGCGTCCCGGCCGGAAACCCGCAGCCCGAAGGCCCGGCACGTTGAGATCAATGTGCGCGCACGACTGACCTGGGTCCTGCTCACCCTCATGGCCTGCATCCTGCTGGCGCTGGGCCTGCCACTCGCCACGAGCATCGTGCGGGAGCACCAGAACGCGCTCTTCCAGGACCGGGTGGACGACACCGCACACTTCGCCGCGCTGGCCGAGAGCGCGCTCCCCGGACCACCGCCCGCCACCCTCCGCACCGACCTCATGCGCTTCCAGCAGGTCTATGGCATCTCCTCGGCGGTGGTGGACCGCGACGGCCGGCCGTGGGTCGTCACCCCGGGCTACCCCGGCGGCCGCTCACCCGATGTTCAGGTCGCGCTGCGGCAGGCGTTCGCCGGGCGGCACAGCGTCGACACGGGGACCATCTGGCCGTGGAGCCACCGCACGCTCACGGTGACCGCGCCGGTGATGCAGTCCGGCGACGTGGTCGGCGCGGTCGTGACCGTCTCCTCGACGCAGCGGATGCGCACAGCCGCCCTGCACGGCTGGCTGCTGCTGTGTTCGGCGGAGGCCGTTTCGGTGCTGGTCTGCCTGCTGCTCGCGCAAGCCCTCGCCGCCTGGGTGCTGCGACCGGTCGAGGCACTGGACGCGGTCACCCACACGATCGCCACCGGCCACCTCGACGCACGCGTCGCGACGGCCAGCGGGCCTCCCGAGATCCGTCGCCTCGGGGAGTCGTTCAACGAGATGGTCGGGCAGGTCGAGTCGGCGATGGAGCGCCAGCGGGCGTTCGTCGCGGACGCCTCCCACCAGCTGCGCAATCCGCTGTCCGCGGTCATGCTCCGGCTGGAGGAGCTGGCCATGACGCTGCCGCCCGGCCGCGAGGACGAGCTGCAGAGCGTACGGCAGGAGGCGCACCGGCTCACCCGCGTCCTGGACGATCTGCTGGACCTGGCGCTGGCCGAACAGGGGAACGCCACCGTCGAGGAGATCGACCTGGCCGTCCTGGTCGAGGACCGGCTGGCCGCCTGGCAGATCGTCGCCGACCACCGGGACATCAAGGTCGAGCGCGTTTGGGACGGCCCGGTGCTCGGCACCGCCGATGCCATCGGCCTCGGCAGCGCCCTGGACGCGGTCATCGACAACGCCCTGAAATTCTCTCCCGCCGGGTCGGTCGTACGAGTGGAGGTCGCCGAGACCGGCGACGGCGCCGAGATCCGGGTGGCGGATCAGGGACCCGGACTGCTGCCTGAGGAGCTCGACCGAATCGGGGACCGCTTCTGGCGCAGTTCGCGCCACCAGAACGTGGACGGATCCGGGCTCGGACTGTCCGTCGCCCGCACTCTGCTCGGCGCCGGCGGCGGCAGCCTGGACGTCACCACCGGCGGGAGCGGGGGCCTCGTGGTGACGTTGGCGGTCGCCGCCGAGCGACCGCCGGTGTTCATTTCTTGATCGAGCGGTAGTAGCGCAGCGCACCCGGGTGCAGCGGGATCGGATCCGTCTGGACGGCGTCGCGCACGTCGAGGAGCTCCGCAGAGGGCACGCCCGCGGCGATGGCATCACGCTGGCGGATCAGGATCTCGGTGACCCGGTAGGCCAGCTCCTCATCGAGCGACGCCGGCGCGACGAGGTAGTTGGCCAGTGCCAGGGTGAGGGTCGCCTCCACCCCGGGGTAGGTCCCCTGCGGAATCGTGGCGGCGCGATAGTAAGGTCCGCTGCGCTCGCGGATCACGGGCGCCAGCGTCCCGATCGGGATCAGCCGGATGGGCGTCTGCCGAGCCAGCCGGGTCATCCCCGCGGTCGGAAGGCCGCCCGACCAGAAGAACGCGTCGACTCGCCCCTGACGCAACCCGGCGGCGGACTCCTCCAACCCCATCGGGACCTGTGTCAGGTGCCTGCCGGGTCGCAGCCCGGCGGCGGCCAGCACCCGGCCGGCCACGAGCTCCACGCCCGAGCCGCTCGACCCGAGCGACACGCGGCGGCCGCGCAGATCACCGATCGACCGGACGGGTGACGAGCCGGCCACGACCAGGTGGATGTAGTCCTCGTAGAGGCGGGCCAGCGCGCGTACCGGCACCCGCCCGGGCGCTCCGGACACCGTGGCCCCGGCTGCGTCGGCCGCCACGAAACCGAGCCCGTCCCGGCCCGCGCTCAACCGGCGCAGGTTGTCCACCGACCCGGTGGTGGAGTCCACCGAGGTGCGCACTTCGGGGAGGCTGCGGTCGATCCAGTACGCGAGCCGCCGCCCGTACAGGTAATAGACCCCGTCGGCGCCACCCGTTGCGATGGGAAGCGGTCCATGGCGATAGCGCGCCCCCGTCTCGGCCAGCGCGCAGCCTCCGGCCAGCCATAGTCCCGCGAGGAGCGCGGTTCTGCGGGCCATAACGGCAGGGCGGGCCGGCGAGATGAGCGGTCGCGCGGAGGAGACCATGGGGCATGATCTCACTCACTCGCGGGCCGTGCGCGGATTGTCCCCCTCCGGATCGATGATCTTGAAAACCGGGACTCATCGTGGCCGGGTGAGCCTCTCAGAGCCCAGGGAGAGAACATGAGAACTGGGGGGTGTCATGTCAATCGGGTTCGAGACCCTGGTGCTTTACCTCGTGCTCGCGGCGGCCGCGGCCTGGGCCGGCGAGCGGATCACGGTCCCCTACCCGGTGCTGTTGGTCGGTGCGGGTGTGTTACTCGGTATATGGCCCTTCACCGGACTGCCAGGGCTGTCGCCGGACGTCGTCTTTCTCGTGTTTCTGCCCCCATTGTTGTATTACGCCGCCTTCTTCATGTCCCCAGCGGACCTGCGCGCCCACGCCCGTCCGATCGGACTGCTCGCCGTAGGTTTGATCGTGGTCACCACGGCCGCCGTGGCCGCCGTCCTGATACTGCTGGTTCCGGGGATGCCCCTCAGCGTGGCGGTGATCGCCGGTGCGGTCGTCGCGCCCACGGATCCGGTCGCGGCGTCCTTGGTGCTCCGGCGCCTCAACGTCCCCGAACGCCTGCAGACCATCATCGGTGGAGAGGGGCTGATCAACGACGGTGCCGCGCTCGTGCTCTACGGTGCGGCGGTCGCCGCGGTCGTGACCGGGGGCTTCGACCCGGGCCGGACGGCGCAGCTGCTGTTCCTGGCCCCGGCGGGCGGGGCCGCGCTCGGGTTCGCCATCGCCTGGATGCTGGTGCGTCTGCGACGCCACATCGACGTGCCACTGGCCGAGATCACCATCTCGTTGTCGACGCCCTACCTGGCCTATCTTCTCGCCGAGGCCACCGGCCTCTCGGGTGTCCTGGCGACGGTGGTGGCCGGGGTCTATGTCGGGTCGCAGAGCGGGTCGATCTACGAGCCGACCACGCGGCTGCAGGCGTTCGCCTTTCTCGAGGTCCTGGTCTTCTTGCTGAACGCGATCCTGTTCACTCTCGTCGGTGTGCAGCTCGCGAGGATCGTCCACCGGGTGCCGAACCTGTCCCTGCCCCATCTGATCGCTGTGGTCACCGCCGTCGTCGCCGTGGTCATCGGTACCCGGCTGGCCTGGATCTTCATCGGCCCGGCAATGGCCCGTCTCATGCACCATGCGCCCGCGCCGGCCACCTGGCGCGAGGGGGTCGTGGTCGGCTGGAGCGGGATGCGCGGCGGCGTGTCACTGGCGGCGGCGCTCGCCCTGCCGCGGCGGGTCGCCGGTGGAGCGCCGTTCCCCTACCGCGACCTCCTCATCGTCGTCGTCGGTGCGGTGATCGTCGTCACACTTCTCCTCCAGGGGATGACGCTGCCGTGGCTGCTGCGCAAGCTCGGCATCGGCTACCAGCAGGACGACGCCGAGCGCGGGGCACGTCTGCAGGCCATCCGTGCGGCGCTGGACCATCTGGAGGAATGCGCCACCACCGATGCTCCCGACGATGACGTCACACGCCTGCGTGGGCTTTATTCGGCGCGGGCCCAACGGCTCGAACACAGACGCTCCGGGCGGGAGCCCCGGGGCGGCGCCGAGCTGGGACGATACCGCGCCCTGCGCCTGGAACTGCTCCATATCGAACGGACCGTGATCGCCGCATCGCGGGAAAAACGCCGCATCGGCCCTGAGGCCATGCGCCGGATCCAACATGACCTCGACCTTGAAGAGGCCCGCCTGCGCACCCTGTGACGCGAACAGCCCCAGGGACGGACCCGTCGCCGCAAGCATCAATCCCGTGTACGGGGTAGGGAGGCTCACATGCTCAGGAAGAGCGCCGAACGCAACCGTGCCACGAACCGTCGCCAGGCCCTCGCCTGCGCGCATGGGACCTACAACCTGGTCAGCGGGCTCTGGCCGATTGTGCACCTGCGCAGCTTCGAGCGCGTGTTCGGCCCCAAGGCCGACGAATGGCTGGTGCACACCGTTGCGGGGCTGCTCGCCGTCATCGGCTGCTCGCAGATACGCGGGACGGCTTCGGTGGAAGGACAGGACATCGCCCGCCGGCTCGGAATCGGAACCTCGGCGACGCTACTGGCCATCGACCTGATCTACGTGCCCAAGGGACGGCTGAGCAAGATGTACCTGCTCGACGCCGTCGTGGAGGCGGCCTGGATCACAGCATGGCTGCGGACCCCGCGCGGCTCCAGGTCCTGATCACCCCGGGCGTTCGCGAGTTTGATCACCGGGAGCGACTACAGGATCTTCCGGTCGATACCATGCCCAGATGGCAGGGGACACCGACGATCCAGGGATCCACGACGTCGTCATCATCGGCGCGGGACCGGCTGGAAGCAGCGCGGCCCTGGCCGCGGCCAGGGCCGGAGCC
>JAOPYH010000356.1 GCA_025964715.1 Streptosporangiaceae bacterium
AGGCCTCGGCGATGCTGACGACCGATCGGCGCAACGCCGTGACCACGGGCTCGTCGGCGGGCCTGGCGGCCAGCGCCGCCAGCACGGCGGCGAGCTGCTCCTCCTGGAACGTCAGCGCGACGTCCTCTTTCGAGGCGAAGTAGCGGAAGAACGTCCGGGACGACACGTCCACGGCGTCCGCGATCTCCTCGACCGTCGTCGCCTCGAATCCCTTCTCGCGGAAGAGCTCGAAGGCGGCCTCGACCAGGGCCTCACGGGTGCGCCGCTTCTTGCGCTCCCGCCGGCCCGGCCGGTCGGCGTGCTCGGTCCGGGCCTCGGCCGCCGTCGCTGTCATGACCGCAGTGTAGCTGTGGCGTCACGGCCCGACAACGGTCATGCACCCGCTTTTGTCAGCTCAGGCAACCTGCCTCACCAGCGCTTAAGTCGTTAAGATACGTTTGTCACCGCATGACAGTTCGACGCGCCGGAATATCCGAGAATCGAGAAGCACCATGACGCGCACGGCGGCGACACCGCCCGAAAACGCTCACCAGGACCTGTCGCTGCCCGCGAGCGGGTGGGATCTGCACATCGGGCGCGGCCCTCACCTGCGGCCCGCGCTCGAGGTCCACACCGGCGACGGACTCGTCGATGTCGCCGTGGCCGGGGGCAGGGACATGACCCTGTTGCGCGGCGCGCTCCGCGGGCGGCGGGCCGCGCGTCCATGGGCGGTCGCCTGGGGGCATCTGCCACCCGGAGCCGGTGAGATCACTGTGGAGTTCCGAGCCCGGCGGGGTTCTCGCCGGGTCAGCGCCACCCAGCTCGCGGGGGCATTCTGGGTCGCGGAGACCCCCGGCCACTTCCGCTCCGTGGCCGTAGCCGTAAGCCCCGATGCCGGCGCCGCTCCGCAGTCGGCCACCCGCCTGCGCCGCCACCGCAGCGGTCCGTCCAGGCAGTGGCCCCACAGCGAGGACTAGAACGGATTCTAGTCGGCTGTACGCTGTGGACCGGGCGACCACGGCGTCGCCCCGGGCCCCCGCCCCGGGGCCGGCCCGGAGCCACGAGGTCGCGGCACGGGGCGCCGCGCACCGGTACGAGGAACGAGACCGTGAGCGCACAGCCGACAGCGGCCGGCCGGCAGGGGACGCGCTCGCGCAGCCAGCACGAGAGACGTAAGCGCATCATGGCGGCCGCGGCCGCACTCGCCTCCCGGGGCGGCGTGGAGAAGATGCAGATGCGCACGGTGGCCGATCGGGCCGGCGTCGCCCTCGGCACGCTCTATCGCTACTTCCCCTCCAAGATCAACCTGGTCGCGGCCGTGGCGAGTGAGGAGCTCGACCTCCTCGAGGCCAGCCTCGACCGGCGCCCGCCCGGGGTCAGCACACCGTCCGGGCGCGCGACCGAGGTGCTGATGCGGGCGGCTCGCGGCCTCATGCGGGAGCCGGAGCTGGCCGACGCCCTCATCCGCTCGCTGCTGGTGTCGGATGTGAAGGCCGGCTTGGGCGACCGCATGAGCGGGCTGCTGCTGCGCGCGTCGGTCGGCACGGACGCGGAGGTCTCCGCGGGCGACCCGCGGCGGGTGCCGGTGGGGGCACTGTGCAGTGTCTGGATCATGGAGATGATCGAGATGCTGCGCGGCCGCGCCGCCAGCGATGACGTCCAGGCCCGTCTCCAGGTCGCCGCCGACCGGCTCCTGGCGGACTTCTGAAAGCGTTCGGCGTCTTCCCGTGCCGGACCCGCCCCGCGCTATAGCCTGACGTTCGTGAGCGAAGCACAGAGCGACGAGGGCGTCATCATCGAGTTCATCGACGCCAAGGACGCGCCCATCAAGCACAAGGAACTCAGCGAGCGGGTCATCGTCATGCGGGATTCGAAGAATCCCGACGGCCCGGTGCTCTACTTCACCGAGGCGGAGTGGGACGCCTTCATCGGCGGGGTCAAGGACGGCGAGTTCGACGACCTCCTCGAGGAGGAGCCTCCCGAGGACGCCTGAGTGGCCCGGGGACGGCCCGCTACAGCGTCGCGCTCCTGGTGTCCCCGAGCAGCTCGATGCGGGAGTCCCGCACGCGGTAGGCGTAGACGGCCCCCTCGGCCGGGTCGCCCGCCGGGCCGAATTTGATCTTTCTCGAGGCGCCGCCGAGGTCGACCGTGGCCAGGTTCTGGTTGATGGCCGCACCTGTCACCTTGCCGGCCTTCAGTCCGGTGAGGAAGGCGACCGCGGCGTCGTAGCCCTCGGCTGTGTAGTAGCCGGGCGTGCTGCTGAACTCCTTGCGATAACGGTCCCGGAAGTCCTTGGCCGCCTGCGTCGTGCCCTGTGAGGCGTCGAAGCACGAGCAGGTGAAGAGGGTGCCCTCCGCGTTGCCGCTGCCCGCGGTGGAGATGAAGTTCGCCGCGAGTGCCGAGTCGCTCAGGCTGAAGCGCGCCTTGACCCCTGACGCGTGCGCCCGCTTCACGAGCCTTGCCGCCGGCTGGTAGGCACCGCCGTAGAAGACGACGCCGGCCTTCGAGGCGCGGATCTGGTCCACCATCCCGGACAGGTCACCGGCCCGGGAGGAGATCCGCCCGTGGGTGAAGGGCACCTTGCGTGCCTTGAGCACCTTGACCACGTCGGCGGCGAGGTCCTGGCTGTACTTCAGCTCGTCGTCGAGCACGAACACCCGGCTCGGCTTGGCCGCCCGGATGAGGAACTCCGCGCTGGACGTCGCGATGGTCTGGTCGCTCGGCACGAGCCGGTGCCAGTACCTCAGTCCTTTCGCCGAAAGAGCCCGTCCGGTGGCCGACGTCGCGATGCTGGGGATCTTGGCCTGTTCCAGGATGGGCCCGGCCCGCTCGGACTCGGCGCTGAACGGAGGCCCGATGACCGCGACGACGCCGTCGGCGACGAGCCGTCTGGCCGCTTCCGGGGTCTGTTCGGGCTTGCCCTGGGTGTCGACGACGACCAGCTCCGCGGAGACCCGCGGAGCGGCTGCGTTGTACTCCTTCACCGCGAGCTTCGCACCGTTGAGCATGGGTTGTACGAGCGCGGCGTACTCTCCGGTCAGCGCACCGGCGAAGCCGATCTTCACGCTCTTCGGCATGGCCGACGCGGCATTGTCGTCGTTGGCGAACACCGCGTATCCGGCGACCACCGCGACGGCGAGCACGACGGCACTCGCGGAGGCGCCGAGCGCCAGGAGCCTGCGGCGGCCGTGGCGCTGCTTGCCGGGGGGCAGCGGAGGCATCGTAATGCCCTGCCGGACCACGTCCGGGGACGGCGGCGGCGGCAGCCACCCGGGGGGCGTGATGTCGCTGACGGCGGCCGTCGCGCCGTGGGTGAGCGCGGGCTCGATCCGGCTGTCCGTGGCGGGGCCGGCCGGTGCGTCCATCCCGCCGAGCAGCCGGAGAAGTACGGCGTGTGCGGTGGGGCGCTGCGCCGGGTCCTTGCGGAGGCAGCCGGAGACGAGCTCCTTCAGCGGCTCGGGCAGGATGGAGACATCCGGGTCGAGATGCATGATCCGGTGCATCACGGCCGGGATGGAGTCGGAGCCGAAGGGCGAGTCACCGGTGGCGGCGAACATCATGGTGGAGGCCCACGCGAACATGTCGGCGGCCGCGCTGACGATCCCGCCCGCGAGCTGTTCCGGCGCCATGTAGGCGGGCGTTCCCACGACCTGGCTCGTCATGGTGACCCCGGTGGAGTCGAGCGCCCGCGCGACCCCGAAGTCGATGACCCTGGGCCCGTCCGGGCCCATCAGGACGTTCAGCGGCTTGAAGTCGCGGTGCACGATCCCGGCCTGGTGGATCGCCGCCAGCGCGGTGGCGGTGCCGATCGCCAGCCGGATGAGGGACGACCCCCTGCGGGGTCCCTCGGTCAGCACCCTGTCCTTGAGGGACGGCCCGGGCACGTACTCACTGACGATGTACGGCCGGTCACCGGCGACGTCCGCGTCGAGCACCTGTGCGGTGCAGAAGCCGGCGACCCGCTCCGCCACGGCCAGCTCACGTACGAACCGGGACCGCGCCGCGGCGTCCCCGGTGAGCTGGGCGAGGAGCAGCTTGACGGCCACGTCGTGGCCGTCCTTTCCACGGCCGAGATAGACGATGCCCTGACCGCCCTCACCGAGCCGCCCGATCAGCTCGTAGTCGCCCAGGCGCTCAGGGTCGCCGGGCAACAGGGGCTGGGCCTCCGCCATCCGTCCTCCACCGTTTATGGTCCCGCAAGCCCTCTTCTGCACTTGTATCGCGCGGGCCGATCAGACGCCAACCGTTAGATGCGCGAGAGCTGCCGGACGGGCCCGTGGACGTCGTCCGACCACACCTGGTTTCGGACCGTACCAGTCGGTCACCACGTTCCCGCACCCGTGAAGGATGTCCGCGCGGGGGTGAACCCGAGTTCGGTACGGGCGGCGGTGGTGTCGAGGGTCCGCTCGACCGCGAGGTGGCCGGCGGCGTAGCGGGTGAGCCGCGGCGGCCGCGCACGCCTGGCCAGCAGGAACGCCCCTTCCGCCGCCCAGGCCAGGGGCCACGCCAGAGACGCGGGAGCGTAGACCGGCCGGGCGTGGACACCACGCTCGGCGAGGATCGCCCGCAGCGCGTCGTCGAGCCGGACCGGCTCGGCGTCCGCGACGTTGTAGACCCCGGCCGGGACGGACGTGCCCAGCGCGCGGACACAGGCCTGCACCAGATTGCCGACGGAGGTCAGGCTGATCCGCTGCCTTCCGTCTCCCACGGCCGGCAGGATCCGCCCGCGCACGCCGGCGAGCAGCCGCGGCAGGAGGGTCGTGTCCCCCGGCCCGTACACCGCGTGCGGCCGGAGGACGACGACCGGCCGGTCCGCCGCGGCCAGGACGGCCCGCTCGGCAGCGGCCTTGGAGGCGCCGTAGGCGTTCGGATAGCGCCCGGCCGGTGCCTCGTCCTCGGTCGCCATGACGGTCGGGCGGCAGGGGTCGTACACGCTCGCCGTGCTGACATGCACGAAGCGGGCCGCGGGGAAGGACGCAAGCACGTTGTACGTGCCGCACAGGTTCGTGGTGAAGAAGTCTGCCGCCGGGCCCCAGTCCGCCACGGTGCCCGCACAATGCACGACCGCGTCCACCCGCGGTGGATCCCGCAGCACGCCTGTGGCTATGTCCCACGGCCGGTAGCGCGCCCCCGCGACGTGGCCGGGCTCGACCTCGCTGCGGCGGCCGAACGCGTGCACCTCGGCGCCACGGCCGATGAGCGCCCGGGACACCGCGCCCCCGACGAACCCGGACGCCCCGGTCACCGCGACCCTCATGGCGGGTACCTGACCAGCTCGCGCAGCCGCTCGCGGTCGACCTTGCGGCCACGGCCCGAGCGCGGGAGCCCGGCGAGCACCTCGATCCGATCCGGGAGTGCGGCGGCGTCGAGCACTCCCGGCAGAGCGTGCCGCAGCCGAGCAGCCAGGCCGGCCTCCCCGGCGCGGTCGGCCGAGCCCGGTCCGGCCGAGCCGACGACCGCGAGCACGACCTCCTCGTCCCCGGTCCGCGGGTCTGGCAGGCCCACGATGGCGGCCTCGGCGACCCCGTCGAGCGCTGCGACGGCCGGCTCGTACAGGCCCGGATAGAGGTTGAACGCGCCCCGGATGATCATGTCCGTCTTGCGGCCCACCAGCACCAGCCGTCCGGACTCGTCCAGCCTGGCCAGATCCCCGGTCGGGAGCTCGGTCAGCGGCGGCTCGCCGAGGTAGCCCAGGCACAGGTTCGGGCCGGAGAGCACGAGTTCGCCGTCCTCGGACGGCTTCGCCGCGATCCCCGGCAGCGGTTCACCCAGCAGATCCCCCTCGGCACCGCCCTCGGTGTGGGCCAGCTTGTCCGCGGCGGAGGCGATCGCCACCGGCAGGATCTCGGTCATCGCGTAGACCGAGAGCACCTCGGCCCGCGGCGCCGCGGCGACCGCGCGCCGGAGCACGTCCGCCGGTGCGGGGGCCGCCCCGAGCAGCACGTGATGCAGGTGGTCGGGCAGCCTCATCGCCGGCCCGGCCGCGCCGCCCCCCCTTTCCAGCGCGTCGAGCATCTCGGCGAGCCGGACCGGGACACAGAACGTGTGCGTGGCCCCCCGGTCGTGCAGGTGCCGGGCGAACCGCTCGGGTGAGCACGTCAGCGGCGGCATCGACCAGCGCGCCCCGGCGATGAGCGTCGGCAGCCCGAGCATGAGCTGGTCGGTGTGGACCACGTCCCCCGGACCGAGCGGCAGCCGGGCCCGCAGCAGTTCCAGCGCGGCGGCCAGCGAGGCCTGCGTGTGCACCACCGCACGCGGGTCGGCGGTCGTACCCGAGGTGAAGATGACCGCGGCGGGGGCGTCCGGATCCGGATCGTCGACGTGACCGGCCTCCGGAGCCGGGCCGGTCATCAGGCCCGCGAGCGAGAGGGCTCCCTTGGGAACGCCGGGCAGCCATCGGCCGGTGTAGAGATGCCGCAGCGGCGCGGCCGTCCCGGGCACGCGCAGCCTGCCGAGGTCGGGCAGGAGCAGGCCCCTGCGGCGCGCATACGCCCGTACGGGCGGCAGCCGGCTGCCCGCATAGAGCAGCGCCTCCGCCGCCGACCACCTGGGGCGGGCGAGCGCCAGCCGGGCCGTGAACATCTCCGGCCCGGCGCCCGGGTCGGCGAAGACCACGGCTCCGCCGGCGGCGGCGATGCCCAGCGCCAGGACCAGCGACCGCGGCGAGGGGCGCACCGAGAAGAGCACCCGATCACCCGGCTGGAGCCCCGCTTCGATGAGCCCGTGCCGGACGGCCAGGACCTGCCTGCGCAGCCGCCCATAGGACAGCTCGGCGCCGTCGCCGCCGACGAGCGCCACGGCGCCGGGAGTGCGCGCCGCCTGGTCCAGCACCTGCCGTACGAGCGTCATGCCGGCTCCTGTCTGCGGGCGACCACCAGGTGGCGGTAGGTCGGGATCAGGACGCCGCGGGCCGCCTGCCTGCGCAGGATCTCCAGCGGCGCGGCGGCCAGGACCGTACGGGCCACCGCCCGGATCTCCGCCATGGCGAGGGGATGGCCGAGGCAGAAGTGCGGCCCGGCGCCGAACCACAGCCGGCGCGGGTCCGGCCCTGGCCGGTCGAGATCGAACGGGCCCAGCGCCCGGCAGCAGTTGTGCGTCACGATCAGGACCCGGTCGCCCGGCCGTACGGCCACCCGGCCGATCCGGCCCGGGGCGTGCACGCTGCGCAGCATCACGGGAGTCGGCGTGGTGACTCGCATGGCCTCGTCGATGCTGCGGTCCAGCAGCGCGTGCGGGGCGGCGGCGACCCGGTCCAGGTCTCCGGAATCGTGCAGGAGCGCGAGCAGCCGCGGCACCAGCGTCGCGACCGTCTCGGTGCCGGTCAGGAAGAAGGCCCCGGCCGCTCCGCGGGCCTCCTGCTCCGAGAGCCCGAGCACCCGCATCCGGCCCATGACCGTGCTGTCGTCGCCGGCGGCGTAGGCCTTCGCCGCGATGTCGCCGAGCGGGTCCAGCACCGTGCGGGCCCGCTCGACCTGCGACGGGGAGAGCCGGCGGGTCCGCAGGGACACCATCGAGACGACGTCCTCCCCTTGCCGGAAGAGCCGGCGGTAGGTCGCCTCGCCGTCGGCCTCCAGCCCGATGACCTCGCAGATCACGGCGCCGGCCAGGACCCGCATGGTCTCGACGAGGTCCACGGCCGCGCCGGCCCGGAGCCGGCCCGCCAGCCGGGCCAGCGGCTCGGCCAGAACCCGGGCGCACAGCCGCTCGGCATAGCCGGGTGTGAACAGCTCCGCCAGCTTGTGGCGCAGGGCGCGGTGCGCCCCACCCTCCATGTTCAGGAGCACCGAGGGGCCGAGGACCGGGGTCCACAGGTCACCGGGTGAACCCGGTCCGTCCTTGCGGAACGTCTCGCCGTCGAGCAGCACCTCCCGGGCGGCCGGCCCGTCATTGACGATCACCCCGACGCCGGGCACCCGTACGACCGGACCGCACCTGGCCAGCCCCCGCAGCAGCGGATAGGCGACCGGATGCGCCGCCAGATGAATCCGGCGCTCCCACGCCGCACCCGGTCGGGGACCAAGGGGCCTCACCGGATGTCCACGACGTCGGGCCGGTAGCGGTGGTCGGCGTACCAGGCGAGCGTGCCGACCAGGCCGTAGGCCCGCAGCCGGCGCACGGAGCCGAAGACCACCATGTCCTTGCGCAGCCCGTACGAGGTCGTCAGGGTGCGGACCCGATTGACCAGCGCGCGGTCCTCGTGCACGTCCTCGATCCTGGTCCGGGGGAAGCCGCCCGCCCGGTCGTACAACCCCGCGGTGATGGCGACGTTGCAGCCGGGCATCATGACGTACGGCCCGATGTAGGAGCGGTCCCGGTTGCCCGGGCGCAGGCGTCCGAACATCGCGGCGAGGGACACCACGGCGGGCAGCAGCCGGCGCTCCCACCACCGCAGCCGGAACTCGTCGGTCCGGGGGCGCAGGGGGCCGCTGACCATCTGCAGGCCGTCGCCGAACCCGCGCTTCACCGCGGCGATCCAGTCCAGGGACGGCAGGCAGTCGGCGTCGGTACGGGCGAGGTGGGTGGCGCCGGAGGCGATGGCGTGCCGGATGCCCGCGTCGGCGGCGGCGCCGGTGCCCTTCGCCGGCTCGACGACCAGACGCAGGTCGAGCTCCGGGTGCTCGCGGGCGAACGCCCGTACGACGCCGCCTGTGCCATCGGCGCTGGCGTTGTCGACCACGACGAGGGTGAAGCCGGCGTCGGTCTGCGCGGCGAGCCGCCGCAGCGTCGCGCCGATCGAGCGCTCCTCGTTGTAGGCCGGCACGACCACCCACAGCTCCATCCGTCCGCCCGGCATGTCACAGCTCCGCGAAGACGACACCGAGGCTGACTCCGCCGCCGAGGCCGACGAAGGCCACCCGGTCACCCTGAGCGCAGCGGCCCTCCTCCAGCGCTGTCGCGAGCTGCAGCGGCAGGGTCGCCGAGGCCATGTTCCCGTGGTCCGGCAGCGTGACGACCAGCTTGTCCGCCGGGATGCCGAGGACCTCCCGCAGCGCGTGCAGGTAGGGCATCGTCACCTGATGGACGCAGACGACCGCGAAGTCGTCCCAGGTCAGGCCGGTCTCCCGGAGCGCGTCGAGGAAGAGGTCAGGGCCCGCCGCCAGGAAGGCCTCCTTCAGCCGCCGCCCGTCGCCGGCGAAGTAACCGAAGTCGGGGTCGCGGGGATGCATGGTCCCGCCGCCGGGCAGCGTCCCGATGTCCCACGCCCGGGACTCGGCGGCGAAGTCGCGGTAGAACACTCCCCCGGCCGGCGCGCGTTCGAGGAGCAGCGCGGCTCCCGCGTCCGAGAGGGTGTAGCCGGCGAAGGCGTCGGCGAACTGTGCCCGGTCGCGAACCCGCCACCGGATCGCGCGGGACGGCACCTCCCCGGTGCAGACCAGGACCCGTTCGTACTGGCCGGTGCGAATGAGCGCGTCGGCCGTCTGCAGGGCGTTGAGGAAGCTGTTGCAGGCGTTCTTGACATCGAAGACCGGGCACCGCGCACCGAGCTTGGCCGCGGTGATGTGGCCGGTCGCCGGCTCGACCAGATCCTGTGACGCCGAGCCGAAGATCAGCAGGTCGATCTCCCCGGCGTCGACGCCCTCGTTGGCCAGCAGCTTCTCGGCCGCCGCGACGGCGAGGTCGGATGCCTGCTGGTCGCCGCGGGCCACGTGGCGCGCACGGATGCCCGTCATGCGCTCGACGATGCTCCGGTTCGGCACATACCCGTCACTCTCCCGGGCGACGTGCTCCTCGACCTCGCGGCTGCTGAGCGTACGGGCGGGCAGGTAGGCCGCGACCCCCCTGATGCGGGCTCTCATCGGCGGCGTCTCCCGGGTCTCTCGTGATCAATATCCTCGACGCAAGCCTGTCCCATAACGCCCGGTTTATATAGAGGGAAGCTGCTCAACCCTGGATGAGCCGCCGGAGGTCGCCCGCGACCGCCGCCGGTGCTCCCCGTTCAAAAATGGAACAGGTTACAGTCCGATGAGCCCTACATCGACCTTCTGGAAGCGAGATCGCGTGCGACCGTCACCTAAACCGGAGGACCTCGGCGACGGGGTATGGAGCGTTCCGGTCCCGATCCCGGGCAGTCCGCTGGGCTACACCCTTGTGTACGCGCTGGAGAGCGCCAAGGGCCTCACGCTCATCGACGCCGGCTGGAACCACCCGGACGCCTGGGCGGCGCTGCACGGCGGAATGTCCGCCCTCGGGCTCGACGTGGCCGACGTCCAGGGCGTGGTCGTCACGCACTACCACGCCGACCATGCCGGGCTTGCCGCGCGGGTCCGCGACGCCTCCGGCGCGTGGATCGCGATGCACCACGCGGACGCCGAGGTCGTCCGGCTGCTCCACGACCGGGTCCGCGAAGGCGTGGGCCGGACGTTCGCCTCGATACGCCAGGCCGGCGCGGAGGCCGGAGAGGAGGAGCCGCGGCCGGCCGACCATATCGATCCCCCGGCCATCCCGGACCGCGAACTCTCCGACGGCGACCTGGTCGACCTGCCCGGACGCAAGCTCCGCGCGGTGTGGACGCCGGGGCACACCCCGGGACACCTGTGCCTGCATCTCGAGGACGGTGACCGGATCTTCACCGGCGACCACGTCCTGCCGAGGATCACCCCGCACATCGGGCTCTACCCGTACGACCTGCCGGACGTCGACCCGCTCGGTGACTTCCTCGCCTCGCTGGAGCGGGTGGCCACCATCGAGGCCGGCGAGGTGCTGCCCGCGCACCAGTACCGCTTCAGCGGAGGCGTGGCCGGGCGGGCCGCCGAGATAGCCGCGCATCATGAGGACCGGCTCGTCGAGATCACCGGGCTGCTCAGCGACCGGCCCGCGACACTGTGGGAACTCGCGGGGGCGATGAAGTGGCGGACGGCGTGGGAGGCGATGTCGCCGATCTCCCGGCAGATGGCCACCGGTGAGGCCGCCGCTCACCTGCGGAGCCTGGAGCGCCGCGGCGGCGCACGACGCTTCGGCCTCGAGGCTCCCATCAGCTTCGTGCTGACCTGACCCTGACCTGACCCTGACCTGACTCGTCCGGGCGGCCGCGGGCGTGAACCGCCCGCACGACCGCGGCTCCCTTGATGCGACCTGGCTCACATGTTAGAACGTGTTCTACAAATGGCCAAGCAAGCGCTCAGTCACAGGCCCCCGGACGAGGAGCGTTCATGACCCCCGAGATCGAACGAATCGACCTCGTCGACCCCGACCTGTACGAGCGCGGCGGGATGCCGCATGACCAGTTCGACTGGCT
The DNA here is from genome assembly GCA_025964715.1 of Streptosporangiaceae bacterium. GTDB lineage: Bacteria > Actinomycetota > Actinomycetes > Streptosporangiales > Streptosporangiaceae > Actinomadura_C. The sequence goes on from JAOPYH010000356.1 coordinate 11,216, forward strand.
CCGCGCGAACTCCCCGGTCTTCTGGCACCACGGTGACCGCGAGCGCGGCTGGCCCGGATTCTGGGCCCTCACCCGCCATGAGGACGTGGTCCACGTCTCCCGCAATCCTGAGATCTTCTCCTCCCACGAGCGACTGTCGCTGTTCGCCGAGCTCTCCGACGAAGACCTGGCCCTGCAGCAGATGATGATGCTGAACCAGGACCCGCCCGAGCACACGCGCCGGCGCGGCATCGTCAACCGCGGGTTCAGCCCACGCGCGATCGGCGCGCTCGAACAGCACATCCGCGACATCTGCCGGCAGCTCGTGGCGGAGGTGCCGGCCGACGCCGACTTCGTCCGCGACGTCGCCGCCCCCCTGCCGCTCTATGTCATCTGCGAGCTGCTCGGCGCCCCGGCCGAGGACCGGGGCAAGATCTTCGAGTGGTCCAACATGCTCATCGGTGGTGACGACCCCGAGTTCGGGACGCTCGAGGAGGGCGCCCAGGCCGCCGCGCAGCTCTACGCCTACGCCAACGAGCTTGCGGCGGAGCGGCGCGAGCATCCCCGCGACGACATCGTGACGAAGCTCCTCCAGCCGGACGAGCACGGCCGGGAGCTGAGCGTCGACGAGTTCGACCTCTTCGTGCTGCTGCTCTCGGTCGCGGGCAACGAGACCACCCGCAACGCCGCGTCCGGCGGGATGCTGGCACTCCTCGAGCACCCGGAGCAGTGGACCCGGCTGCGGGAGGACCCTTCTCTGACCTCGACCGCGGTGGAGGAGATCGTGCGCTGGGTCACCCCGGTCAACCTGTTCCGCCGTACGGCGATGCGCGACACCGAGCTCCGCGGCCGGCGCGTCAAGGAGGGCGACAAGGTCGTCGTGTTCTACGGCTCGGCCAACCGTGACCAGGAGGTGTTCGCCTCACCCGGCGAGTTCGACGTGACCCGCACCCCCAACCCCCACATAGGCTTTGGCGGCGGCGGTCCCCACTTCTGCCTCGGTGCCCACCTTGCCCGACTTGAGCTCCGTGTGCTTTTCGAAACACTTTTGGACTCGGCGCCCAATATCGAACTCTCCGGTAACGTCCGGAGGCTAAGGTCTAACTTCATCAACGGGATCAAGGAGATGCCGGTGCGGTTCCAGACCGACGGCACCCCGTGACGCGCAGAGGGGTGGTACGTGAGCAGGGTGGACGACGGGCCATTGCGCGTGGCCCTGCTTTCGTACCGAAGCAAGCCCCACTGCGGAGGCCAGGGCGTCTATCTCCGGCATCTGAGCAGGGAACTCGTGGCGCTCGGCCATCAGGTCGAGGTGCTGTCCGGGCAGCCCTATCCCGAGCTCGATGACGACCGCATCACGCTGACCAGGCTCCCCAGCCTGGACCTCTACAACGACGACGATCCCTTCCGGACTCCGGGCCTCAAGGAATACCGCGACTGGATCGACGTGCTCGAGGTCGCGACCATGTGGACGGGCGGGTTCCCCGAGCCGCTCACCTTCAGCCTGCGCGTGGTCCGCGAGCTCCAGCGCCGTCGCGGTGACTTCGACGTGGCCCATGACAACCAGGTGCTCGGGTTCGGCAACCTGCGCATCCCGCGCCTGGGGCTCCCCCTGGTGACGAGCATCCACCACCCCATCAGCGTGGACCGCCGGATCGAGCTCGAGGCCGCCCAGGGCTTCAAGGAGAAGTACGGCAAGCGGCGGTGGTACGGCTTCATCCGCATGCAGGCCCGGGTCTCCCGGCGCATCGGCCGGATCCTGACCGTCTCCGAGTCCTCCAAGATCGACATCGTGAAGGACTTCAAGGCCGCCCCCGAGGACATCCACATCCTGCCGCTGGGCGTGGACACGCGGGTCTTCCACCCGCGCGAGGCGCCGCGCGTGCCCGGCCGCATCGTCGCCGTGGCAAGCGCCGACTCGCCTATCAAGGGCGTCTCGACCCTGCTCCGCGCGGTCGCCAAGCTCGCCACCGAGCGCGACGTGCACCTCGTGGTGGTCGGCAAGCCGACCAAGGACGGCCCCACGGACCGGCTCGTACGCGAGCTCTCGCTCGGGGACCGCGTACGTTTCGTCAGCGGCATCAGCGACGACGAGCTCGGCCGGCTGCTGGCCAGTGCCGAGACGGCCGTCGTGCCGTCGCTCTACGAGGGCTTCTCGCTGCCGGCCGTCGAGCACATGGCCTCGGGCACGCCACTGGTCGCCAGCCGTACCGGCGCGCTGCCGGAGGTCGTCGGCGACGCGGCGGTGCTGGTCGAGCCGGGCGACGCCGAGGAGCTCGCCGCGACGCTCCGACGGCTGCACGACTCCCCGCAGGAGCGGGCACGGGTCGGCGAAGCGGGCTTGCGGCGCGTCCAGGAGCGCTTCACATGGCGCGCGGTGGCCGCCGCAACCGTCCAGCACTACCGGGCCGCGATGGACGCGTCCCGGGGAACCTCTGAGGGGACCGCCCCGCGGCCCTCAGGTACGGAAGGAGCACCGCCCTGCTGACCGTGGACTTCCAGCGGTTCGCCCTCTCGCCCGGAGACCACGTCCTCGACATGGGATGCGGGGCCGGACGGCATGCCTTCGAGGTGTACCGCCGCGGCGCCAACGTGGTCGCCTTCGACATGGACACCGACGAGCTCGCCGAGGTGTCGAAGATGTTCGGCGCGATGGAGCTCGCGGGCGAGGTCCCCGAAGGGGCCTCCGCCAAGACCGTGCGGGGCGACGCCCTCGACCTGCCGTTTCCGGACGACTCCTTCGACAAGATCATCGCGGCTGAGGTGCTGGAGCACATTCCCGCCGACATGGCCGCGATGACCGAGCTCCTGCGGGTCCTGAAGCCGGGTGGGCGGCTCGCCGTCACGGTGCCGAGCTGGCTGCCGGAGCGCATCTGCTGGGCGCTGTCGGAGGACTACCACACCGCGCCCGGCGGGCATGTGCGGATCTACACCCGGGCTGAGCTCGAGGCCAAGCTCAAGGCCACCGGGTTCCGGGTGGAAGGGCACCATCACGCGCACGGGCTGCACGCGCCGTACTGGTGGATCAAGTGCGCCGTCGGCGTCAACAACGACGGCAACCCCCTGGCCAAGGCCTACCACCAGGTCCTTGTCTGGGACATCATGAAGCGGCCGCTGGCCACCAGGCTGGCCGAGCGGGTGCTGAACCCGGTCATCGGCAAGAGCGTCGTCGTCTACTTCTCCAAACCGGCGAGTCACGCAGGCGGGCTCACCGAGGAGAAGGAGAAGACGGATGCCCCGGTCTGAGCCCACGTCCGCGCCGCCGTCGATCCCCGGAGTGCTCACCCCCGAGCAGGTCATCGCGGCTGCGGCGAGCATCGCGCGGCAGCAGGAACCGTCGGGGGCGATCCCGTGGTTCGCCCCCACGGCGGGCGTGCCCGGTCACGTGGACGCCTGGAACCACGTCGAGGCCGCGATGGCGCTCACCGTGACCGGGTTCCGCGAGCCCGCCCGCAGGGCCTATGAATGGGTGCGCCGAAATCAGCGCGCGGACGGCTCATGGCCGGCGAAATGGGTCCTCGGTGAGGTCACCGAGCCGGGCGGGGAGTCCAACCACGCCGCCTACATCGCGGTCGGCGTGTGGCACGAGCTCCTCATCACCGGCGACGAGGCGTTCGCCGAACTGATGTGGCCCACAGTCCGCCGCGCCATCGAGTTCACGCTCGGGCTCCAGATGCCCCGCGGGGAGATCATCTGGATCCGGCATCCGGACGGGACCCCCAGCGACCACGCGCTGCTCACCGGCTGCTCTTCGATCTACCAGTCGCTGCGCTGCGCGGTCGCCCTCGCCGAGCGCCTGGGCGAGCCGCAGCCGGACTGGGAGCTCGCCGCGGACCAGCTCGGCCACGTGGTGGCCGGGCACCCCGAGGCCTTCGCCGACAAGAGCCGGTTCTCGATGGACTGGTACTACCCGATGCTGGGCGGCCCCGTGCGGGGTCAGGCCGCCCGCCGCCGTATCGCCGAGCACTGGGACACCTTCGTGGTCCCCGATCTCGGCTGCCGCTGCGTCTCCGACCAGCCGTGGGTGACCGGGGCCGAGACGTGTGAGCTCGTGCTGGCCCTCGACGCCGTGGGCGAGAGAGATCTGGCGCTGAAGCTCTTCGCCGCGATCCAGCACCTGAGGCACGACGACGGGTCCTACTGGACGGGTTACCAGTTCGCCAACGATCGCCACTTCCCCGGCGACCGGTCCACCTACACGGCCGCGGCGGTCATCCTGGCGGCGGACTCGCTGTCCGGCACGAGCGCGGGGGCGAACATCTTCAAGGAGATCGGCGGCCGGCCCCTCGGCCCCTCGGAGGCCGCCGACCCGGTCGCCTGCGGCTGCGAACCCGCCACCATCCTGGGCGCCGTCCACAGTTAGTCCTGACCCGTCGACGTGATCCCCGGTCGACACCGGGGATCACGTCCATCCGAGGGCGTCAGCCGGCCACGGGGTCGGCGTCGCTGACGCGCTGCAGGACCCGCAGCGAGCCCTCGACCCGGCGTTCCTCGAAGGCACCGCTGGCCAGTGCCCGCCGGTAGACGCGGTACGGAGCCTGACCGCCGTCCGCCGGACGGGCGAAGACGTCATGGATGACCAGCGCGCCGCCGATCGAGACCCTGGGCGCCCAGCCCGCATAGTCGGCCTGCGCGTGCTCCTCGGCGTGGCCGCCATCGATGAACAGCATGCCGACGGGGGTCGCCCACAGCGCCGAGACGGTACGAGAGGCGCCTACCACCGCGATGACCTCGTCCTCGAGCCCCGCCGCGGCGATGGTCTTGCGGAAGGTCTGCAGCGTGTCCATCCGGCCGGTGCACGGGTCGACGAGGGACGGGTCGTGGTGCTCCCAGCCCGCCTGGTTCTCCTCCGAGCCGTGGTGGTGGTCCACGGTGACGACCACCGTGCCCGCCAGCCTGGCCGCGGCGCCGAGATAGATGGCCGACTTTCCGCAGTACGTCCCGATCTCGACGATCGGACCGCGCGTGCCGTACTCCACGGCCGTCTCATAGAGCGCTATCCCCTCGGGCGGGGGCATGAACCCCTTGGCCGCCAGGGCCGCGCGAAGCAGATCCGCAGGAATTTCCGTTAGCACAGCGACGTCATCACTCACGTCCGAGACCCTATCCACAGCCGCCGCCACGAAAAGCACTATGTGCACCATGTCACCACATAGAGGAAGAGGCTTATGCCAGCGGACCCTCATGACCTGGTCGTGGTCGGATCGGTGAACGCGGACCTGGTGATCCGGGTCGACCGGCGGCCCGCTCCGGGGGAGACCGTCATCGGCTCGGATCTGGAGACCTATCCGGGGGGCAAGGGCGGCAACCAGGCGGTGGCAGCGGCACGGCTGGGAGCGCGCGTCGCCATCCTGGGCCGGGTGGGCGAGGACGAACACGGCCGCTTCCTGACGGAGGCACTGGGCCGTGCCGGCGTGGACGTCTCCGGGCTCCTCCCCACGCCCGGCCCGAGCGGAGTGGCCCTGGTCACCGTGGGCCCCGAAGGCGACAACAGCATCATCGTGTCCCCCGGCGCCAACCGGCATGTGTCCCCCGCCGACGTGGCCCGGGCCGGCCCGTCGCTCGAGGCCGCGAAGGTCGTCTCGCTTCAGCTCGAGATCCCGACGCCGGCCGTGTCGGCGGCCGCGCGAGCCGCCCATACCGCAGGGGCGAGAGTGGTGCTCAACCTCTCGCCGCCGCAGCCCGTACCGGGCGAACTCCTCCGGCTCTGCGACCCGCTCGTGGTGAACGAGCACGAGGCGGCCTTCCTGCTCGGCTCGCCGCACCGAACGGACGGACCGGACCACAGGGAAAGGGCGGACCGGCGGCAGCGGGCGAAGGCACTGGTGGCGCTCGGCGCCCGCTCGGTGGTGATCACGCTCGGCCCGGCCGGCGCCGTCGTCGCCCAGGGGCCGGATGTGATCGCGGTGCCGAGCCCGCCTGTAGAGGTGGTGGACACCACCGGCGCCGGGGACGCGTTCACCGGAGCGCTGTGCTGGCGGCTCGCGGTCGGTGACGACCTGGTCTCCGCGGCCCGGTTCGCGGTCCGCGTGGGCGCCGCGGCCGTACGGAGGCCCGGTGCGCAGAGTTCCTTCCCGACCAGGGCGGAACTACGGGAACTTTGACCCGGTTCCGGAGCCGTGCACGCCGGCCGGCCTGATCTTGCCGCCGAAGACCGCGACGTGTTCAACTTTCCGGGTGAATCACCGTACCCGTATCGCCATGACCGAGGACGAGGTCTCCTCCCTGGTCGCCGAGCAGCGCAAGCTGCAACTCGGCACCATCAACCCCGACGGCACGCCGCACCTCGTGACCATGTTCTACGCGGTGGTCGAGGGCAACATCGTGTTCTGGACCTACCGCTCCTCCCAGAAGGCCCGCAACATCGCGCGAGATCCGCGGGTCACCTGCCTCATCGAGTCGGGCGAGGACTACTTCGAGCTGCGTGGCGCGCTGATCTACGGAAACGCCAAGGTACTGACCGGACAGAACGAGGTTCGGTATGTTGGCGGCGAGGTGGTCAAGCGGATGATGGACCTCCAGGACGACGACGCCGTCGCGCCCTTCGTGGAGGAGACGGCCGCGAAGCGCCACGCCTATGTCGTCGAGCCCGTCCGGGTCGCTTCCTGGGACCACAGCAAGCTGGCCGGGACCTGATCGAAGGAGAACGCATGGAGGTACGGGTCGACCCCCTGGTGTGCGAGGCCAACGGGGTCTGCGAAGGGCTGGTGCCCGAGGTCTTCGAACTCGACGACGACGACGACCTCCAGATCCTCCAGCCGAACCCCCCGAAAGATGTGGCCGATCGGGTCAGGCACGCCGTGCGGTCATGCCCCAAGGCCGCGCTGTCCATCGAGGAGTAACACCAACCCCACCCCCCGGGCGCCTCGGTGGGCGCCCTCCCCCCAGCGGAGGCAACCATGGCTCGTGCCGCGGTACTGCAGGCGGTCGGCGACAAGGAACTCGACCTGCGTGATGACGTGACGACCGTAGATCCGGGGCCGAACGACGTCCGGGTGAAAATCAGGGCTACCGGCGTCTGCCACTCCGACCTGTCCACGATGACCGGCGTGCTCCCCGCCGTGCCGCCCACCGTCGTCGGCCACGAGGGGGCGGGCGAGATCACCGAGGTGGGCGACCACGTCACCTCGGTCCGGCCGGGCGACCATGTCGTCATCAACTGGACCCCCGACTGCGGGACCTGCGCCGAGTGCGTGCGAGGCGAGCCGTACCTCTGCATGACCTTCCTCGCCGAGGCCTTCGGGAACCCGCGGTTCCGGATCGGCGACACCCCGGCCTTCGGCATGGCCGGCGTGGGCACGTGGGCCGAGGAGATCGTGGTCCCGCACCAGGCGGTGATCAAGATCGCCGAGGACGTGCCGTTCGAGTACGCCGCGCTCCTCGGCTGCGGGATCCCCACCGGCATGGGCGCGGTGTTCAACACGGCCCAGGTCCGGCCCGGCTCCAAGGTGGCAGTGGTCGGCGCAGGGGGGGTCGGCCTCGCCGCCATCCAGGGCGCGAAGATCGCGGGTGCGTCGACGATCCTGGCGATCGACCCCAACGAGGCCAAGCACCCGATCGCCAAGCATTTCGGCGCCACCCACACCACCACCCCGGACGACCTCGAGGAGGCCAAGGGCCTGTTGACCGGGGGCGGGTTCGACTACACCTTCGAGGTGGTGGGCAAGTCCGCCGCGATCACCACTGCCTGGCAGGCCACCCGGCGTGGGGGCGAGGTCATCGTCGTCGGAGCCGGGGCGGTGGACGACAACTTCGAGATGAACGCGTTCTCGCTGCTGTTCGAGGGTAAGAGCCTCAAGGCCTCGCTGTACGGGGGGTGCGACCTCAAGCGGGACGTGCCACGGTTCGTCGACCTGTGGCGCGCGGGCAAGCTCGACATCGAGAGCCTGATCACGCGGCGGATCGGGTTCGGCGACCTGAACGACGCCGTGCGGGCCCTCACCAACGGTGATGTGATCCGGCAGGTCGTGGTCTTCGACTGAGTTTGAAGAGGATGGCGACCGGCGTGCGCTGCCAAGAGCCGCCGGCCGCCACCGCTACATCACCTGGCTGCCCGTTTCCGCGCGCATCGAACCGTGGTTATCTCCGCCCAGCATAGAAAAGTTTTACCTTTGCCATAAAGGGCATCTCTGGCAGACACATCGGCTTGTGGACCCTGCGGGAGAGGAGACGCCCTCATGGCGTATCGATATCGGAGATCCGGCGTCAGCCTGATCGGGCTCATCTACGTGCTCGTCGGCATCTTCGTGGCCTGGGACCGTGGTTATATCGACCTGGGCCTGATCCGCCGCGTCGCCAGCGCCCTGCTCGCCATATTCCTGTGGTTCCTGGTGCTTCTCGGTGTGGACCTGCACATCAAGGGCTGAGCCCTAGGAGCCCGTCAGGGATGGGCCGGTTCGCCACAACGTCGGGGTCTCCCCGCGGTCGTCGGAGGTGACGCCGACCGCCAGCAGATCATCACCCAGGGTGGCCAGAGCGGTCAGCCGCTGCGCCCCCGGGCCGTCCAGCCCGTGGCCGTGCGGCCGGACGGGGCGCCATGCCGACCCATCCCCCGACGCCCACAGCACCACGTCGGTGCGGCCGGGCGCACCGGCCGTTCCGGCGACGACGAATCCCTTCGAGGTCACGGCCACAGTGGCCGCGCCCGGGAGCGGCCGGGACCGCCAGGTCCGCCCGCCGTCCGCCGAGACCGAGACGAAGGAGGGCGCTGCGGCCACGAGCGTGTCGCCCCTGGCGACCACCTTGGCGAGCCCGCCCGAGGGCGTGCCGTCAGGCACCGGAACCGCTCCGGCGGCGGACCATTTCACGCCGTCGGCGGACGTCCACACGGCCGGCGAGGAGCCCTTGCCGAGGCCCGCGCCCCCGACCGCGACATAGCCCGGACCGGCCGCCGTGACGTCGTTCATCCAGCGCGTGCCACCGAGATCTCCTGAGCCGCCGGTCCATGCCTTCAGGTCGGCGGACGACCAGGTGCCCGCCGAGGCGCCGGACCTGCCGACCACCACGTAACCGGCCCTCCCGTACGTCGCGCCCGAGGGGCGGAAGCCGTCCGGCAACCCCGGCGACCGCGCCCACCCGGCCCCGTCCGCCGACGTCAGGACCAGCGGTCTCCCTCCGGTCAGGCCCACGGCCATCCAGCCCGCGGCACCAGGGGCGACAGCGGCGAGCCGCTGGATGTCCGCGCCCGCGAACCCGTCCCCCCGCGCCCGCCGCCACGCCCTGCCGTCCCGGCTGACCCACGCCGCCGCGTCCCCGTTCGTGCTCCCGGCCGCGACGAGCCGCCCGCCGGCCGAAGACAGTGCCGCGATAGTACGGTCCGGTCGCACCGCACCCGCGACCTTCGTCAGGTCCACGTCCCCCCTGCCGGGCACGGACAAGTAGGCGTCGGGGCCCCGCCGCCCGGTCACGACGGCGTCCGACGGCAGTGCGGCCAGGCCCGTGAGCCGCGGTCCGGCGATGTCCGCGACCCGCTGCCAGGTCCGGCCGTCGGCGCTGCGCATGACCGCGGTCCTGTCACCGCCGACCCGCACGAGAGCGGCGAGCCCGTAGGCCGTGCCGCTCAGCCGGTCGACTCCGAGGTGGTCGCCGCCGGTCAGCCGCCCGACGGCGGTCCACTTGACGCCGTCGGACGAGCCGAAGACCACCGCGTACCGGATCTGCTTGCGCTTCTTGCCGGTCCCGGTCACGCGGCGGGCCTCGCGGGTGAGGAAGAACCGTCCTGGCCCCCGTACGAGGCCGTCCGTACCGCCGTAGGACCCCTGCAGTTGCGGCACGCTGACCGGGGTCCAGGTCCGCCCGCCGTCGGCGGACCGCCAGTGGCCATCGGACCTCACGGTCTTGTTCCTGGCCTTCGGCTCCTTCTTCCCCTTGGTGACTACCGCCGTGTCCTCGCGGATTCCCTGCGCGATGAGCGT
>JAOPYH010000436.1 GCA_025964715.1 Streptosporangiaceae bacterium
CTTGGCTTCGCCGCGCCGCAGTACACCACCCTCGCCGAGAACCTGGCCAGCCACGGATACCTCGTCGCCGGCGTCACCCCGACCTACAGCGCGAACCTGACCGTCCTGCACGGACACACGCTGCACGCAACGACGGCCGGCAACCCGCCGGCGTTCGATGCCGCCGACTGCACACCGGCAGCGCCGCCCAGGGGGTTGAGGAACATCCATGTCAGATCGTGCGCTAAGCCGACATCGGCCCTGGCGGGTGGCTGACGGAGCGTCGGCGACCGGACCCGCCTGAAGTCTTCCCACGGATAACACCCCAATATCTGCGGTAGCTTGATCCGTCACCTGCGGTGACGTTCTCCGGGCCGTACGTGAAGCGGCCCTGTTATCTGCGGCAAGGGGGAAGTGGTGCCGACCGTTGTGCAGCTGCCGACCGGGAAGGCGTTGACCGTTCGTGCGGCGGCCGATGTGTTCCTCGACTCGCTCGGCAATCCGAACACGGTCCGGAACTACGGGATCGGCGTGGGCAAGACCGCCGAACGGCTCGGCGAGGCCCGGCCGCTGGCATCGGTCGCGGACGACGAGATCGGCGAGACCCTGGAACTGCTCTGGGGCACCGCGGCGGTGAACACGTGGAACTCCCGCCGGGCGGGTGTGGTGTCCTGGCTCGGCTGGTGCCGTGAGCGCGGGTACGAGGGGCCGATGGTCCCGGCCTCGGCGAAGCGGCTGGCGGTGCCGGACTCCGAGACCCCGGCCCGCTAGAAGATGGCGATCGACCGGCTGGTCGCGCGGCGCGAGGTTCATCTGCGGGAGAAGACCTTGTGGCGGATGCTGTACGAAACCGCCGGTCGTGCGGAGGAGATCCTCGGCGTGAACATCGAGGACTTGGATTTCGCTGGGCGTCGCTGCCTGGTCAAGGCCAAGGGCGCGCGGAGCAAGGCCCGCCGCAGGGGTCAGGCGCGCGAGGACTTCGTGCTGGAGACCGTGTACTGGGACGCTGGCACTGCCCGGCTCCTGCCCCGGCTGCTGAAGGGCCGCATCCGCGGGCCGGTGTTCGTCACCCACCGCCGCCCGGGGCCGGGGAAGGTTGTCAGCCCCCGCGACGTGTGCCCTGACACCGGGCTCGCCCGCTTGTCGTACGGGCAGGCCCGCGCGCTGCTCGACGAGCACACCGCGCTGCGCGGGCCGGGAACGGGCTGGGATCTGCACGAGTACCGTCACTCAGCCCTGACCCATCTCGGCGAACAGGGCGCGTCGCTGCTGATGCTGATGGCGAAGTCACGGCACAAGAAGCCGGAGAATGTCCGCCGCTACTTCAAACCGTCCCCGGATGCCATTGCCGAGCTCACCAGCTTGCTCGCCCCTGGCGACAGCCACCGGTGAATGTGCGGTGGCTGCCGTGGCCGGTACCTATCCCGTCCATGCCGCCAGAGGCCTGATGATGGCGGGCCGTGGGCGGGACTGAGCCAGCTGCTACAATGGCTCTGTTGGCCTTCGGCGCCCCAACGGGTGTGTCCGGAGGCTTTTTTCATGCCTTCTGACACATCTGCGTCCAGCACGCTTCCCACCACCAGCTACCGTGGCCTGCTCCGCAACCGTGAGTTCGCCGGGTTGTACGCGAGCTTCACACTGACGGTCGCCGCGAGCACCTTGTCGGGCTTCGCGCTCGGCACGTTGGTCAACCATCAGACCCAGTCCCCGTTCCTGACAGCCGTGAGCATGTACGGCGCCACGTTCGCAACGGTGCTCGGTGCGCTGACGCTGATGTCGGTCGCGGACGGAAGCCGTCCTCGCCGGACCCTCGTCGCGCTCCAGTTCGTCTCCCTCGTGGGTGTTGCTGCACAGGCGGTTCCGGGGCTGCCGCTCGCTGCCCGGTTCGGTCTGCTCCTTGTGCTGGGATTCTTCCAGTCCCTGGGAACCGGAACGCGGATGGGTCTGCTCGCCGAGGTGGTGCCGACCTCCACGTATGCACTGGCACGTTCGCTGATGAACATCACCTCGGGCGGCATGGCCATCCTCGGCTACGCCATCGGCGCCGTACTTCTGCGGTACCTGAGCCCGCAAGAGGTCTTTATCGCCGCGACGGCTCTGACCGGAGTTGGATTGATCATTGTGGCGGTGACGGTCCGGGAACGCTCGATCCGTCTGACCCGTCGCCCCGGACTGCGCCAGACCTGGACAATGAACATCGCGCTCTTCTCCCACTCCGGCCAACGCGCGCTGCTGCTGAACCTGTGGGTCCCCAACGGCCTGATCGTCGGCTGCGAGGCTCTGTTCATCTCCTACGCCCCAGATCACGCTGGCGCCTTCCTGGCCGCCGGATCGGCAGGCATGCTCCTCGGTGACCTGGCTGTCGGGCGACTGCTCACCGCCGAGCAGCGACGCCGCTATGCATTCCCGCTGCGACTGCTGCTCGCCATCCCTTACGTGCTGTTCGCCATCCACCCGCCCGTGCTGGTGGCGACAGCCGCGGTGTTCATCGCCAGTGCCGGGTTCGCCGCCACCCTGCCGCTCCAGGAGCAGCTTCTGGAGTTGACCCCCGATCCGGTCCGTGGCCAGGTCCAGGGAGTTGAGTCCGCCGGCCGGATGACGTGGCAGGGTATCGGAGCCGCGATCGCCGGCGGCGTTGCCCAACACTTCACCCCCGGCACGGCCATCACTGCTGTGGCCGCAATCTCCGTCGCCATCACTGTCTTCTCCCGGCCCTTCGTGGTCCGTGCCCGAGCCGTCCGCGTCGAGACGGCCAACGCATAAGCCAACCCGAGTTGGTAGCCGATTACACGAGCCTTCCACGACGGCATGAGCGGCGAGCGCGGCCGGACGCGCCCGCCGCGCTGCGCTACTCGTCGGCGGCGTCCGGGTCGCGGAGGGGCCGGAGGTCGCCGGGCAGTTCGGGGAGCTGGAAGGAGTAGCGGCCCAGCATGTTGATGTGGTGGCGGACGAACGGGGAGAGGCGGGCCGCGTCCTCGTCGCGGACGTCCAAGCCGTCCGCGCGAAGCTGGGTGATGGCGGCGTCCATGTAGCGGGTGTTGAACAGCACGAGTGCGTTCAGCACCAGGCCCAGCGCCCCGATCTGGTCCTCCATGCCGTCCTGGTAGCGCTGGTACAGCTGCCCCTGCTTCCCATGGAAGATCTTCCGGGCGAGGGCGTGGCGGCCCTCCTGGAGGTTGGCCTGCACCTTGATCTGGCGGCGGTAGCCGGGCTCGTCGGCCAGGCGCAGGATGTGCAGGGTCTTGGAGATCCGCCCGTAGTGGGCGATCGCGTCGCCGAGCGGCGTGGGGCGGCCGTCGCGGGACAGCATGCGGATGACGTCGTACGCGCGCACGGCCCCGGTGTGGATGGAGCCGATGATCCGATGTCCTCCCAATGCCCTTCGATCCGGGCGAGGTCGATCCGGCCGCGGGCCGCGTCCTGGAAGGCTCCGTAGTCGGCGGTGCGGTCGATGCGCCACATCTTCTGATCCGGCAGGTCAGCGAGCCGAGGAGCAGGAGCTGGGGATGCTGTGCCTGCACATCCTCCAGTCCGCCCTCGGCCTGATCAACACCCTGATGATCCAGGACACCCTGGCGCTGCCGGAGTGGGAGGACGTCCTGACCGACATCGACCGGCGCGGGCTCACCCCGCTGTTCCACACCAACATGACGCCGTACCGGGAGATTCAGCTGCGCACCGACCGGCGCCTGGACCTCACCGATCTGCCGACGGCATGATCGCCCGGATGTCTTCGAACGACGGTCGCGGTCATCGGATCCTCAGGTGGCCGCCAGCTTGGCGGCCCTGGTGCGAGGCGAGGGTGAGGGTCGGCAGCGCGCACAGGGAGACGAGCGGGATACCGATCCGCAGGGGGTGGTCCGGGCGGATGCGAAGCGCGATGATTCCGCCGGCCAGGGAGCCGACGCCGAGCACGGCCATGATCGTCGCCCAGCTGGAAGGCCCGTCCAAGGACTGTTTCGCGACCACGGGTCCGAGCACGAGGAACGCCGCGAGGAACAGGTTCGCCAGGGAGGACAAGACCACGGTCACCCAGACCCAGGTACGTGAGCGGACCTCCGACCATCCGTGCCGCAGATCGCGCAGGAAGGTCTGCAACTCCTGACGCGGAGGGACGGCCGCGGGGAGGCCAGCGAGCTGGATCGCGCTGATGAGGTACGTTCCGGACGCGGCAGCGATGG
>JAOPYH010000440.1 GCA_025964715.1 Streptosporangiaceae bacterium
CATGATGCCCACAGCGGCGAAGACGGCAGGTCGCCTCAGCTCCGAGTAGAAGGTCCGCTCGGCAACGTCCGGGGCCCACCCCAGCGTCCCCAAGCGGAGCCGCGTCGGACGGACTGCGGTCATCTCCTCGAACGTTCCGCCGCGATCAACAATCTCGTCGATGCTGCGAAGGTCGGCGTCGAGGGTCCGATAACGGGCCCGCGCCGAGGCAAACGCCTGCCAGAGCGCGGCGAGCGGTAGGACGCCGCCGGCCGTGACGAGAATGACGACGAGGACGCGCACGGAGCGGGACCATAGCCGTGTCAGCCTTCGACCCGGTGCTGGCGGCCTACACCTCGAACAGGCCTCCTCCCGGCGGCGGACCAGTCGGCGCGACGCGTGGATGCAGGGCAGGTCAGCGGCAAATCGGGCCGGACACCTCGAAGCAGTTTCCCGACAGTTATTTTCTGCCCCACGACTGTCCCGGAGGCCCTAGGTCACGGAATGATCACGGACCCGGACACGACTTGGCGACCAATGGAGACTGCACCCCGTTCCGGGACTACGGGGGGTTGCAAGTTGACGACGGTCAAGAAGTTGGTGCGGTTCTACGAGCCGCGCTGGCTGGACGGCGCTGGGAAGCGGAAGGCGATCACGGGCGGGGATTTTTGGGCCCTGCTGCGAAGCAAGATCCAGCCCCTGACTGTGGCCCAACGCGAGTGCGTCTTCAACGGCGTCACGTACTTCGGCGAGGCGCGCCTGGCCAAGAAGCCTGCCGTGAACTACGTCTACCTGGGCCGGATCCGCCCCGCAGCCGACCACCCCGACGGCTACCGGCCGAATGCCGGCTCCATCGGCCCGCTGACGCCGGCTCAGGCCGGGGACCTCATCTCGGAGCCCAGCTACCTCCTGCCCTTCGGAACCCAGAACTTCACGGCCATGCTGAGCCCGATTACCGGGGCCACCAGGGTGCCGGCGGTCGAGCGGTGGCTCAACCACGTGTTCGGCCTGCTGCCCACGCCGGATCAGATCGTGCTGTCGCCCATCACGGACGAGAAGGTGCTCGACAAGCTCCAGCAGGCGGCCGGGGCTACTCGGCTCTACGTGCAGATGAAGCCCGGAGCCAGCGTGCCGCAGCAGGGCGGAGGTGTCGTAGGCGGTGCGATCAGGAACGCGGCGGCTAACACCAACACAGAGCTGGCACTCGAGATGAGCTGGAGCTTCGGCCACGGCTACGCCAGTGGCTCGCAGGGCTGGAAGAACGCGCTGTTGCAGGCCGCGAACTTCGTCGCGCAGGGCGACTTCGCCTCGAAAGCTGAGGTCAACATGCAGATTCCAGAGGGGAACGGCCTCCGGACAGAGATTCATGACCTCTTCCTGGACCGCGTAGCGTTCCCGACAACGATTCAGGTGCCAGCTGGGCAGTCGCCCACCGAAGAGTCAGTGCTCCAGGGTATGCAGGAGGCCATCGAGAAGTTCCGCAAGCAGATGTAGGGGATGGACGTGGCGCTCGGTCGGTGGGTGAAGGGCCTGGCGCAGGACCGCCCGGCCCTCGTCAACGCCGTCCTCGGCCTGCTGGTCTTCGCCTACTGGTTGCTCTGTCGCTCGCACCCGAAACAGAACATCGCGCTGATCCTGGACAAGGCGGCCACCAGGGGCGAGATCGTTACGCTGCACTTGGGTGTCGCAGCTCTGGCGGCCATGACGGCTGGCTTCGCCGGCGTCGTTGTTGTGTTCGGACTGACTGCCGACGCGGAGCGCTTCCGGCAGCTGCGACGCGAAGGCGATCACCGTTTGCGCGCCACCTGGGTGTCGGTCGTCTCCTCCTCGTTCCTGTCTGCCTTTG
Organism: Streptosporangiaceae bacterium; assembly: GCA_025964715.1. Classification (GTDB taxonomy): domain Bacteria; phylum Actinomycetota; class Actinomycetes; order Streptosporangiales; family Streptosporangiaceae; genus Actinomadura_C. The sequence continues at coordinate 1,826 of JAOPYH010000440.1, forward strand.
TGGCGGTGGGTGCCGCCACGGCGGCCCTCGCGAACTGGGTCCAACCGTCAGTCTGGGCAACCCTGGTCGCTGTCTTCCTGCTGGCCCACGCGGCGGTGCGGCTTCTCTGGATGCTCACGGCTCTGGCGCGCGTGAAGCATGGGGACGACCAGGACAGCAGCAGTCAAGAGATGACGGTCGCCGAGATCGAGCGCCGCACGGCAACGCTGGGTCCTGGGAGACCCGAGTCCGGGGACGCCGCGTAGCGCGCTCGACGCCGACGAAGTCGCGGGCCGACCTGGGCATTCTGAACTTGGTCCTATCGCTGCGCTCTCTAGGCGCAGACCTAGTCGCGCATTTCACGCGTTCTAGCCGTAGACGGGCCCGCGCGGATACATGGCGCACAAGCATCGGCGCTCGCATCCAGATGAGGCGTCGCCCGACGGATGGTCGAAGGCTCGCTTTCCTGAACGGCGCCGAGACGACAGTCTGGACTCATGTCTTCGGCTATGGCACAGGGCGCATGGGAAGCGGGCCGCTGCGCCAACTGCGACGCAACCCTGGACCATGACGGGCGGCCGGATCGGCTCTTCTGCGGGCCGCGATGCCGCTCCCATGCCAGCGATGTCCGCTACTTCCGAAGATGCCGGCGCGAGCGGCGCGACGCGGACCCGCTCGTACGACAGGCGCTGGCTGTTCGGTTGGCGCACGTCGTCGGCGGAGGCTACGACTCAGAGGCTCGGCGCGTCCCGCCACGTCTTCGTGCCGAGGTGCTCGCCAGCAACAACGGGCTCTGCGTGGCTTGCAATCAGCGTGTTGCCGAAGAGGTAGACCACATTGACGGATCCAGCAGCGCCCGGGAAAACCTGCAGGGGCTGTGCGCCTCGTGTCACCACGCTAAGACCGCCGCGCGAATGCGCCCGATGGGTCGAGATCAGCTGGCTGCGCGGGATAGGTTCATTCTCCGCGTGGAGTCCGAGCCACCGCAGCGTGCCTGCGATGACGACCTGTACTGGGATGAGGACCAGCCGCGGTTGCGGGAGAAGGCGCAGGCGTGGTTCTGGTCGGACGCAGAAGAGATAGAGCTGACCCCCGCTATGCGGACCGCACTCGGACTGCCCGCCGCTGAGGGGTCGGAGTTCGGCGATTCGCACTGACACCGGCATTGGTCTGCCCGGCCAGCCCCTGGTCACACTGAGCGTCTTAGGGCGCCCCGCGTCGTACTCCACGGCGTCGACTGCCGCATGGAAGGACGCCGTCTGCTCGGCCGTCTCTGCCGATGGCGTCACCCCGCCGGGACTGCCCCGACTTTAGTTGACCCGTCGGGTGGGGTGATCACTCCGCGAGAGCCTCTCAATCTGGGAGTCGCCGAGCCGGAGACAGACGCCCCCGCCTACCGCCTGGTCAGTGCGGCCACCTACTTCTAGGGGCCGTCCTTCGATGGGGGGCCAAGCAGGGCGTCATGACGCACCCGCCGTGGGGGCAAATTTGCTCACTCGACGAGTCGAG
>JAOPYH010000483.1 GCA_025964715.1 Streptosporangiaceae bacterium
CCCTTCCCATTCCGTGCGGCCCGGCTCGTTGACGTGTACGTGGCTGTCGACCAGCCCGGGCAGGAGGACCTCGTCGTCGGCCAGGGTGACGGCCTCCCCCGGCGCCTCGTCGTAGCCGGTCACCGCGGCGATCCGGCCGTCTCCGGCGTGCACAGCCGCCGACCGGATCCCGTCGGGGAGCACCACCCCGCGGGCGAGGACGACGAGGCTCACGCCGTCACCCGCCCGTCAGCCGGCTCGGCGGGGTCCCGCAGCGCCGCGGCGACCCGGTGCGGCTGCGCCTCCCAGGCGGTCGCCACCCATTCGCCCGGCAGCGGCAGCCGGACGGCGTCGTCGGCCGTGGCCACGGGAGCGGATCGGCCCAGGTGTACTGACGGGGCGTAGGCGCGGGGGGCGGCGGGCGGCAGCCAGGCCGGTGCGCCGGGACCGAGCCCGACGGTGGTGTGCAGCAGGGGCACGCCGCTCCGCTCGATCCGCGTGGTGCCGGTCCAGCGCCCCGGCTCCTCACCGGCCCGGCCGAGCAGGACCTGCTCGGCTGCCGCCAGCCCGGCTTCCCCGGTCAGCACGGCGATCAGCGTAGCCACGTGGTGCGCGCTGGCAGCGACGACCGTGGGCTGCAGCCGGGGGGAGAGCGTCCCGGCGACGGTGGCCACGATCCGCTGGCCGACAGGACCTCCTCGCCGCGGGCCGGGGAGCGCGACCGCTGCCGCCACCGCGAGGTACCGGTCGCCCGGCGTGATGGTCCTGGCCTTCGATCCCTCGGCCGGCCCGGTGCCGCCGCCGATGAGCGTCGTCACCCCGGACCCAGAGCGGTCGGCACGATCTGCGGGCAGATGAGGGGGACGTGGCAGTCGATGCCGACGTCGGCCTTCACCACACCCCAGTGGTCGACGACGACGGCCCCGGTGATGACGAGGTCCGGCGCGCCCTCGGCGCGGGTTGCCCGACCCTGCCGCATCGACTCGCGGATCACCTTTCCGCCGCCGAACACGGCCTCCTCGCCGGCATGCTCCGGGCGCCGGAGCGATCCTCGGTGACTTCGATCAGCAGGTCCGTATCGGCCGGTCGGATCCGATCGCCCCACAGTCGGCCCGTAGCGCTGGGCATGGCGTTCGCGGGACAGCTGCACCATCAGCCGAGCCCTCCGTGGGTGGCGAGCCCGGGACGACGCGAGCGCCGGCGAGCGGGACGAGCGTGATGCGCCGGGTGATTCCGGGCTCGAAGCGGACCGGCGTTCCGGTGCGCGGTTGGTCTGGGCGATGTGGACGTGCGAGCCCACCTGCACCGGCCGGTCGCCGGTGTTGGTCACCTCGAGCCGGATCCGCTCGCGTGCGGCAGCGTCTCGATGACGCCGTCGACCGGGAAGACCTCGCCCGGGATCACGGGATCGGCTGGTGGACGGTCACCAGCTCGGTCCCGTCCGGGAAGGTCGCCTCCACCTGCACCTCCCCCGGCAACTCGGGGACGCCGTCCCGGGCCCCCTCGAGCACGTGGTCGGTGACGACCGCGGTCGCCTCGGGAGGTTCGGCCTCAGACCGCGGGCCCGTCGTCGCCGGGCCAGTTCGGCGGCGTAGGAGAGCAGGAGTCGTTCCTGCTCGTGCGGGGTCAGGTGCACGCGGCGACCTCCGGAGGTGGGGACGACGGACGCCAACCGGACCGTGTAACCCTACGGTTGCTCCGGTCACGGCCCGGTTGCAGCCGTACGTATCACGATATATCGTGAGTGCATCTCAAGAAATAGGAGGTGTGCCATGAGGCCCACAACCCCGTGGTCGCGGCACAGCCGCCAGCACATGATGTTCAGCGCGCCGGACCGAGAAGCGCGCCCGCACCACCCGTACGACCGCCCCGGCCGCGACCGCTTCGAAGGTCCCCGCGGGGGAGGGCGTCGGCACGGCCCGCCCCCCGGAGCGGGCTTCGGGGGTCCGTTCGGCGGACCCTTCGGCGAGGCCCCGCCGGGGGCGGGATTCGGCGGCCCGCGCGAGGAGCGCGGCCGTGGGCGCCGGCACGGAGGGCGCGCCGGCCGGGCCGGACGTGGCGACGTCCGGACGGCCATCCTGCTGCTCCTCGCGCAGGAGCCGATGCACGGCTACCAGCTCATGCAGGCCGTGGCGGACCGCACCGGCGGCGCATGGCGGCTGTCCCCCGGGGCCGTCTACCCGACGATCGCCCAGCTCGAGGACGAAGGACTGGTCCAGGTCAGCCCGGAAGGCGGCCGAAAGCTCGTCACCCTGACCGATGCGGGACGCCAGCACGTCACCGGTCTCGGCGACGTGGACCCGTTCGCGGTGTTCTCCGAGGGGGGCGATCGCGTCGACCTTCGCGGCGCCATCGGCGAGCTGATGGGAGCCGTGCACCAGCTGGGCCGTGTCGGCGACGCCGCCCAGCTGGCTTCCGCAGCGACCGTGCTCGCGGACGCTCGCCGGGCGCTGTACCTCATCCTCGCCGGCGAGAACCAGGGGGAGCAGCCCGAGGAGAGCTAGGGGAATCACTGAGCCACCCGGTCCGGACCACTGCGCCCGGGCACGGGTGTGCCATCGCGGGGGCGCCCCCTGGTCACGCCCGGTGACCGGCACTCCGGAGAACGATCCCCGCGGTGTTGCGAACCCCGGCATGTGGACCGGCTACTGCGAATCTGCCGAGACACGTGCTCAAGGGGTGACAATGCTCATCACTGGCCTCGGCCACGCGGGGATTCTCATCGACACGGCGGCCGGGAGCGTCCTGTGCGACCCGTGGACATCCCCGGCCTTCTTCGGTTCATGGTTCCCGTTCCCGGACAATGCCTGGCTGGACTGGGACACCATCGGGCAGGTCGACTACCTTTACGTCAGCCATTTGCACCGCGACCACTTCGATCCCGATCTGTTGGCCCGGCATGTGAGCAAGGACGCCCGTGTCCTGCTGCCGGACTACCCCACGGATGAGCTTCGGGCCGGGTTGCGGGCGCTGGGGTTTCACCGATTCGTCCGGACAGTCAACAACGAGATCGCCGACGTCGACGGCCTTCGCGTCATGATCACCTCACTGGCTGGTCCCGGTGACGGGCCGATCGGTGATTCCGCGCTCAGTCTGGACGACGGCGAGACCGTCCTCCTCAATCAGAACGACGCGCACCCGCTGGACATCGACCAGCTGAGGCAGTTCGGCGCCTACCACGCCCACTTCCTGCAGTTCTCCGGCGCCATCTGGTGGCCCATGGTGTACGACCTGCCGGCGACCGCGAAACGGGCGTTCGCCGACCGCAAGCGGGCCGGGCAGCAGGAGCGGGCCCTGCGCTACATCGACGCTGTGCACGCCGATCACGTCTTCCCGGCCGCCGGGCCGCCCTGCTTCCTTGACGAGGAACTGCGCCCGGTCCACGACCACGGTTCAGGTCCGCTGGAAGACCAGAGCATCTTCACCGATCAGCACCAGTTCCTGCGCGCGCTGCAGGACGCCGGCCGGAGCAACGGCCACCTGTTCCTGCCCGGCACACGGACGACGCTTCACGGCCGGTCGTGCACGGTGACCCAACCTCACTCCAGTGAGCAGATTCGGTCCATCTTCGAGGACAAGGAGGAGTACCTGCGTGCCTACGCCGAACGCCGACAACCGGACATGGCCCGGGAGCGAGCCTCATGGAGCTCCCCACCTCCGAACCTCCTCGAGCAGTTGAAGGCCTGGTGGGAACCGCTTCTGGCGCGCGCCGACCGGATCTGCTCGGGCGTGGGCGGCCCGGTGCGACTCGACGTGGGCGACCGCCCGTTGGTCGTGGACTTCACCGCCCGGCAGGTCAGGGACTACCAGGGCGAGAATTGCCGCTACCGGCTGTCGGCCCCCGCCGCGCTCATCGCGACGAACGTCGCACGCCGCGAGATCGACTGGTCGAACAGCCTTTTCCTGTCCCTGCGCTTCTCCGCCAGCCGGGTCGGGCCTTACAACGAGTTCGTCTACACATTCTTCAAGTGCCTGTCGATCGAGCGGATCGACTACGTCGAGAATTGGTACGCCGCCCGGGACGATGACGGGCAGGACATTCTTCTCGACGGTTGGCGAGTCCAGAAGCGCTGCCCGCATCTGCGGGCAGACCTGGCCCGGTTCGGCAGCATCGAGGGGACGACGCTGAACTGCCAGATGCACGGCTGGCGCTTCGACCTCGCCAGCGGCCGCTGCCTGACCTCCGCCGGCCA
>JAOPYH010000519.1 GCA_025964715.1 Streptosporangiaceae bacterium
CGGCCGGCCGGCGGCGGTGGCCGCGGCCAGGCGGGCGTGGTGCGCCGCGGGCCTGCGCGGCTCCCCAGCCGTGGTGACCGATATCGCCGTCGCCTTCGCCGCCGGCTCGAGCGCGCCCGAGGGGATCGTCGTGTTCTCCGGGACCGGCGCCGGCGCCGCCGCGATCAGCGATGGTGCCATCAAGCAGCGTGCGGACGGGTACGGGTGGCTCGTCGGCGACGAGGGGTCGGCGGTCTGGCTCGGGAAGGAGGCGGTACGGGCGGTGCTCGCCGCCTACGACGGCCGGGGCTCCCCGACGCTGCTGACCGAGTCGGTCCCGAGAGCCTTGCTCGGCACCGCGAAGCTGACCTCGCTCGGTGTCCCCGTGGCACGTTCCGCCCGGCACGGTCATGGCTTCCGTACGGTCCGTGAGCACAGCCGGGCGATGGCGATGACCTCTCCCGGCGTGCCGTCCGGGTTGGCGTCCGGCGTCGGCGCGGGCGTGACGCCGATGGCCCATTCGGGCGCTACCGCGACCCTGGAGCGGCCCGCCGCGGCCGGGAACGTCGCGGTCACGCAGGCCATCATCAAGGAGGTGTACGGGCGGCCGCCGGCGGCGCTCGGGCGCCTGGGCCCGGTGGTCTGCGCCGCCGCCACCGCGGGTGACCCGGTCGCCCGGCGCATCGCCGACGAGGCCGCGGAATGGCTGCTCATGGACGTGGCGGCCGTACGGTCGGCCATCGATGACCTGAGCCCGCCGGTGGTGATGGCCGGGTCGGTGCTCGGCAGCGGGCCGGTCGGCGACGCCGTACGCGCGGGACTGCGCGAGCGCTTCGCGGTGGACCCCACGCCGGCGGGGGACGGCGCGATGGGCGCGGCCGGGCTCGCCCTGCGCCGCCTCGGCATCCGTTGAGTCGAGGCTGAGTCGCGGCCTGAGTCACGGCGGGGCGTGAATTCCCGGGGGCCTTCGCACCCACGACCCGCCGCAACCCGGGCGCGGCGCCCGGGACACGCGAGCGCCGGGGCCCCGGACCTGGCAGACTGCGAGTGATCCAACTGATCCATGTCCGAGTGATGGTCTTCCGGCGGAACGCCGGGCGGCCCGGTGCTTCTACTGTCGAGAAGGCATGCGCGTCTATCTGCCCTCCACGCTGTCCGGGCTCGCCCGCGCCCTCACCTCCGGTGAGATCGGGCCGGCGCCGCTACCGGCCTACGCCGTCACGCCCGCGCTGCGGGAGTGGTATTCCGACGCCGACCTCGAGGAGCTCGAGTACGCCGCGTTGACCGCGGCCGCCCGGGCCTCCCTCGGTCTGCTCGCCGACGACCCCGGCGCGGCTCCCCGCCGGGTGGTGCTGGTGGTGGACCTTCCCGACCAGGCGGTGGCCCACGAGCCGGGCGACGCCGCGCTCGGCGACGAGGAGGGGCGCGCGGCCGTACGGGTCGCGGCGCCCATACCGGTGCAGAAGATCGTCTCTGGACACGTGGACGACCCGGACGCGGCCGCTGACATCCGGGCGGCCGTCGAGGCCCTGCCCGCCGCCGGCGCCGGTGATGAGGACGCCCGCTTCACCGTCGATGGAGCGGAGGGCCACGAGCTCATGTGGTACGCCACCCAGGAGCTCTCCGACCTGCTGCGCTGAGCCGCCGAAGGTCACGGCGACCGGCCGCGCCGGATTCGCTGGCCTGCCGGACGGCGTGCGACGATGCGTTCATATCGACATCGTTGTCGCAATCTGGGGAGCAGGCTGATGGACGCCGTCACCAACGTGCCGTCACCGGCGAACGAGCCGGCCAAGACCTACGCGCCGGGCAGCCAGGAGCGCGCCTCGCTGGAGGCCAAGATCAAGGAGCTCGGCGGCGAGCAGATCGACCTCACCATGACGATCGGCGGGCGGCAGCGCCTCGGCGGCGGCTCCCCGACCGATGTCGTCCAGCCGCACGACCATGGCAAGGTCCTCGGCCGGCTGCACAACGCCAGCGACGATGACGTCCGCGCCGCGATCGACGCAGCCCGCGAGGCCGCTCCGGCGTGGCGGGCGATGTCCTTCGACGACCGCGCCGCGATCTTCCTCAAGGCGGCCGAACTCCTGTCCGGGCCGTGGCGGGCCACCCTCAATGCCGCGACCATGCTGGGCCAGTCCAAGTCGGTGCAGCAGGCCGAGATCGACGCCGCCTGCGAGCTGATCGACTTCTGGCGCTTCAACGTCGACTTCGCCCGCCGGCTCCAGGCGCAGCAGCCGCAGTCGTCCCCGGGCGTATGGAACCGGATGGACTATCGCCCGCTCGAGGGTTTCGTCGTCGCGATCACCCCGTTCAACTTCACGGCGATCGCGGCCAACCTGCCGACCTCGGTGGCCCTCATGGGCAACGTGGTGATCTGGAAGCCGTCGCCCACCCAGCAGTTCGCCGCGCACTTCACCATGCGGCTGCTCGAGGAGGCGGGTCTGCCGCCGGGCGTCATCAACCTGGTGACCGGGGACGGCCAGGCGGTGTCGAATGTGGCGCTGAGCCACCCGGAGCTCGCCGGCATCCACTTCACCGGCAGCACCGCCACGTTCCAGCACCTGTGGCGCACCGTGGGCGAGAACATCGCGGGATACCGCTCCTACCCCCGGCTCGTCGGCGAGACCGGCGGCAAGGACTTCATCGTCGCGCACCCGTCAGCGGACCCCGGCGTGCTGTCCACGGCGCTGATCCGCGGCGCGTACGAATACCAGGGGCAGAAGTGCTCGGCGGCCTCCCGCGCCTATCTTCCGCGCTCCCTCTGGGAGGGCATGCGCGACGAGTTCTGCTCCACGATCGGCTCTCTCACCGTGGGCAATGTCGCCGAGGACCTCTCTGCCTTCATGGGCGCGGTCATCGACGACAGGGCCTTCGCCAAGCACCGCACCGCCCTGGAGCGGGCCCGCGACGCCGACGGCGTCAACGTGCTCGTCGGCGGAGGCGCCGATGACAGCGAGGGATACTTCGTGGAGCCGACCGTGCTCGAGTCCGCAGACCCGGCCGACGAGATCTTCACGAGGGAGTACTTCGGCCCGATCCTCGGCCTGCACGTCTACGAGGACCGCGACTACGACGCGATGCTGAAGCAGATGGAGAGCGCCGCGCCGTACGGCCTGACCGGATCGGTGATCGCGCAGGACAGGGCGGCGATCGCCGCCGCCGGCGAGGCCCTGCGCTTCGCGGCCGGCAACTTCTACATCAACGACAAGCCCACCGGTGCCGTGGTCGGGCAGCAGCCGTTCGGCGGCGCCCGGGCGAGCGGCACCAACGACAAGGCCGGGTCGATCCTGAACCTCACCCGCTGGGTGAACGCCCGCACCATCAAGGAGACCTTCGTCCCGCCGACCGACCACCGCTACCCGCACATGGGCTGAACTCGCCTTTCGCCGCGCCCGGTCCGCTCTCCGCGTGACCGGGCGAGGCCGTCGGCACAGGTTCGCGGGAGCGGTTGCCAGGACCACGGGACAGGGCTGACGATGGGGACGCCCCCGCACCGCGACCGGTGCCTTCACGCATGGGAACTCGTATGTCGACGATCGACCGTCTGGTGCTGTGGAACATCGATCACACACTGGTCGACGTCGGCAGGGTCACCAGGGAGGCCTATGCCGACGCCTTCCGCCGGGTGACGGGACGTCCGCTGGTCACCCTCCCCGCCACTGCCGGCCGTACCGACTCGGAGATCATCTTCGAGACACTCGCGTTCAACGACGTGGTCACCGACGACGACCATCTGCCGACCTTCATCGCGGCTCTGGCCGAGGCTTTCGGCGCTCGCCGCAAGGAGGTCCGGTCGCACGGCCGGGTGCTGCCGGGCGCGCGCGAGGCGCTGATGGCGATCGCCAGGGTGCGCGGGGTCGTGCAGTCCGTGCTCACCGGGTGCATCGAGCCGAACGCCGTGGTCAAGCTGACCGAGCTGGACCTGGGCGGCTATGTGGACTTCGAGATCGGCGGCTACGGCTCCGACAGCTATCCCAAGGGGGCGCTGATCGGGCTGGCCCGGTCCCGGACGGCCGAGAAGTACGTGGAGAAGAGGTTCGGCCTGCCGATCTCGGAGCCCGCGACCGTGCTGATCGCCGACTCGCCGCGCGACGTGCAGGCCGCGCGGTTCGCGCGGACCAAGGTCATCGCGGTGGCGACCGGCACGGCCACTGAGGCCGAGCTCCGCTCCGCCGGGGCAGACCTGGTGCTGCCCACCCTGGCCGACACGCGGGCCGTGCTCCGCGGGATCCACGACCTGACGAACCCCCCCGCCTGACCGTACGGCCATTGCGTGATCGCGGCTGGGGCCCGATGCTGGGAACCGCCGCAGCCCACCTGAAGCGACGAGATGGGGAACAGACGTGATGCCGGCCGACGATCAGCTCGCCAGCGTTGTGGAGGGCACGACCCTGTGGACCCCGTCCGCACAGGTCACCGCGGACGCGCGGGTCACGAGCTATATGGAATGGCTGCGCGACCGCGATGTGCGCGTGGAGTCCTACGCGGACCTGTGGAGCTGGACGGTCACCGAGGTCGACGCCTTCTGGGACTCGCTCTGGAGCTTCTTCGGCGTCCGTGGCGCGCGTGGGGACGGTCCCGTCCGGGCCGGTGGTCCCATGCCCACCTCACCTGACCCGTTGCACTGGTTTCCGGGCGCGACGATCAACTACGCCGGCAACGTGCTGTGGCGGGCGCAGGACCCGGCCTTCCGGGACCGGACGGCCGTGATCTTCCGCGCCGAGGGAGCTACGGACCGTACGCTCACGTGGGCGGAGCTCGCGCACGAGGTGGCCGCGGTGCAGGCGGGGCTGCGCGGCCTCGGGGTGGGGCGGGGCGACAGGGTGGCCGGCTACCTGCCCAACATCCCCGAAGCGCTGATCGTCTTCCTGGCGGCGGCCGGCCTTGGCGCCATCTGGTCCTCGTGCTCACCGGACTTCGGCGCGCCGAGCGTCGTCGACCGGTTCACCCAGATCGAGCCGAAGGTGCTCGTCGCCGTCGACGGTTACCGCTACAACGGCAAGGAGCACGACCGGACGCAGGTGGTCCGCGCCCTCCAGGACGCGCTGCCGAGCCTGAAGTCCACCGTGCTGATCCCGTATCTCGACCCGGACGCACGCCCGGCCGGCGACGCGATGACGTACGCCGAGTTCACCCGGCACACCGGAGCCGGCGCCGAGGTGCCGGAGGCCGAGGCGCTGCCCTTCGAACATCCGCTGTGGGTCCTCTACTCCTCCGGAACCACCGGGCTGCCCAAGCCGATCGTGCACGGCCACGGCGGAGTGGTGCTGGAGCATCTGAAGTCGTTGTCGTTCCACCAGGACCTCGGCCCCGGTGAGGTGTTCTTCTGGTACACCACGACCGGCTGGATGATGTGGAACTACCTCATGGGCGGCCTGCTGGTCGGTGCCACCGTGGTGATGTACGACGGAGCACCGAACGGCGACACACTCTGGCGCCTCGCCGCCGAGACGGGCGTGACCTACTTCGGCGTCGGTGCTCCGTACATCGTGGCGTCGATGAAGGCCGGGCTCCAGCCGGGTAAGGACCACGACCTGTCGCGGCTGAGCGGCCTGGGCTCCACCGGCTCGCCGCTCCCGCCGGAAGGCTTCGCCTGGGTATACGACGCCGTGGGGGAGGACATCGCGCTCGGCTCCTTCGCCGGCGGTACGGACGTGTGCACCGGCTTCGTCGGGGGATCGCCGCTGCTCCCCGTACGGGCAGGGGTGATCCAGTGCCGTGGCCTTGGTGCCAAGGTGCAGGCCTACGGAGACACCGGTGAGCCGGTCACCGACGAGGTGGGGGAGCTGGTCATCACCGAGCCGATGCCCTCCATGCCGATCTGTTTCTGGAACGACCCGGGTGGCGAGCGCTACCGGGAGTCCTACTTCGACATGTACCCGGAGGTCTGGCGGCACGGCGACTGGATCAAGATCCTCCCGGACGGGGGCTCGGTGATCTACGGCCGCTCGGACTCCACATTGAACCGGGGCGGCGTACGGATGGGCACGTCGGACTTCTACCGCGTCGTGGAGGCCTTCGACGAGATCGCCGACAGCCTGGTCGTCGACACCGGACAGCTCGGCGCAGAGGGCCGCCTGATCCTCTACGTGACCCTGGACTCCGGCGCGACGCTGTCCGACGAGCTGGCCCGGCGGCTGCGAGGCGCCCTCCGCACGGCGCTGTCACCCCGGCACGTGCCGGACGAGATCCACGAGGTCCCCGGGATCCCGCGCACCCTGTCCGGCAAGAAGCTCGAGGTCCCGGTCCGCAAGATCCTGCTCGGCACCCCGATCGAGCGCGCCGCCAACCCGGACGCCATGGCCAACCCCGAAGTCCTCCGCCACTTCACCGCGTAGGCCTGCCCGGCCGCGTGACCTCTCGTCTCGGCCACGAGCCCTGGCCCTGGCCCGGAGGATGAACCGGTCGCTGTCGTCCCGTATTTTTGCCGGCCAGCTCGCCGCCGCCGAGCAGCCGGGCGGGCTTGTCCGTCCCGTTGAGGGTCTCCAGGTCGATGATGACGCTCGCGGCGGTGCGCTTGTGGCCCTGCGACAGCACGTTCAGGAGTGCATCGGCCGTCCGCTCGGGTTCGGCGATCACGCCGTGCATGTCGAGGTGCGCAGTTCGGCGTGCCCAGAAGTCCGAGCCGGTCTGCTCGACGGGCGGCCGGTCTTGCGCTTGCTCATCTGTTCCCCTGGCCCGGTGACGACTTCTCCGCCGAATGGTAGAACGCCCAAGATCGGTTTGCACGACCCCAGGCCGTCGGGCGACCGTCGACCCGTCTCCCGCTCACAGCCTTCGTTTTAGAGCAGATGCTCTGTTATGTTGGAGGTGTGCCTCGTCCTCGCGTTCATGATCTTGATCGGTTGCTTGACGTCGCCGAAAGCCTGGTCGCCGGTGAAGGCCCCGACAGGCTCACCGTGCGGGGCCTGTCGGCGGCTGCGGGGGTGACGAACGGGACGATCTATCACGCGTTCGGCTCGGTGGGTTCGCTGCTGGGCGAGGTGTGGCTGCGTGCGGGCACTGATTTCCTCCGGCTGCAGCGCGAGCTGGTGGACCAGGCGCTGGGTCCGGTGCCGGATCCGGATTTCGGCACGGTGGTGGGTGCGGTCGTCGCGGCGGCGGACGCGCCGGTGGTGTTCGCGGACCGGCGCCCGGCGGCGGCGCGGATGCTGTTGACGGTGAAGCGTGACCGGTTGCTGGGCCCGGATCTGCCGGCGGATCTGGCGGGCGCGTTGATCGACCTGGACAAGAGCGTGGTGTCGTTGCTGACCCGGCTGGCGGAGCTGCTGTGGGGTCGGCGGGACGGGGCGGCCGTCGAGGTGCTCACCACCTGTGTGTTGGATCTGCCGACCGCGCTGTTCCGGCGGGCGCTGACGGGGCCCTTGGCCGACGGCGCGGCTGCCGTCGGAGCCGAGGCCCGTGAGCGGCTGGCGGCCGCGGTACAGGCGGTGCTCACCCTCCCGCCGCCTGAGCGACCCGCCAGGCAGCGCCCCTTCATGGAAAAGGACTGACCTGATGCCCGCTCTGCACCGCGAGGACACCGTCTTCGTCCTGGATCTCGGCGATGAGGAGAACCGGTTCTCACCGGACTGGCTCACCAGCGTGCACTCGCTGCTGGACACGGTCGTGGACCATCCTGGTCCGGTCGCGCTCGTCACCACCGGCCGGGGCAAGTTCTTCTCCAACGGCCTCGACCTGGGCTGGGTCGCCGCCCATCCCGACCAGGCCGATACCTATGTCGCCGACGTGCAGGAACTGCTGGCCCGGATACTCACCCTGCCGGTCCCCACGGTCGCGGCCGTCAACGGCCACGCCTTCGGAGCGGGCGCCATGCTGGCCATCGCCCACGACTTCCGCATCATGCGGGCCGATCGCGGTTACTTCTGCTTTCCCGAAGCCGACATCAACATCCCCTTCACCCCGGGCATGGCCGCCCTGATCCAGGGCAAGCTCACCCCGGCGGCCGCGGTCGCCTCGATGACCACCGCGCGGCGGTTCGGCGGCCCCCAGGCCCGCGCTCTCGGCCTGGTCGACGAGGTCGCGGACGAGCCGGCTGTGGTCGCGGCGGCCACCGCGCTGGTCGGCCCGCTGGCGGGCAAGGACCGCGGCACTCTACGCGCGATCAAGTCCATCATGTTCGCCCCGGCGATCAGCGCGCTGCGCTCCCCGGCACCGGTCAGCGCGCCGTGAGGCGGCCCGGCGGACGGGCGCAGGCACCGGTGGTCAGCGACCCGGCGGCCTGGCACAAGACCACCTGCATCCTGTGGAGAACAACTGCGGTTGTGCGACCTGGGCCTGCGTCACCGGCGTTGGGATGGGCGCTCCAGTTCGCGGGTTATCCAGCGGGCGATGACGTCGACGACGTAGGCCCGCTCGCCGGCTGTGAGCTCCCGGCCCTTGGGGATGTCGTGCCAGCGCTGCAGGCAGGTGCGGCAGCAGGTCGCCGTGGCATGCTGGGCGACGAAGACCGGATGGCCCCGGTAGGGCGTCTGGCGGCCGTCCTTGTACGGCTCGGCGGGTGCCAGCCGCTTGCCGATCAGCTCCCGCGCGTGTGTGCGGATGGTGGTGAGTCCGCGCATCTCGACCATGGCGCGTTCGCGGCCGCGCAGGTGGAACTTCGCCCGGAAGGGATGCCGGGTGATCGTGTCCAGCCGTCCATCGATGTCGCACATGGGGACCTCAAGTATCCCAGCCGCTCCCGGGTCGTCTCCTCGCGCATCGTCACGCCCCGCGCCGTGGCAAGGATCGCAAGATCAAAAATCCCTGGCCGGTCCTTGTGGCCGTGGCACTGTCGGGCGCGCTCGCTTCCCGCTTCAATGACAAGGATCGGCTGGACCGGACGCGTCAGGGACTGGTGACATGAGCACGGCGGTGGACTTCAGCGCGAGGCTCCGCGGGCGGGAACGGCTGCTCGGCTACTGGGTCGTCTGTGACAACCCGGTGGCCACCGAACGACTTGCCGGACTGGGCTACGACTACGTCTGTGTGGACGGGCAGCACGGCCTGATCGACTACGCCGGCTGGCTCGCGGGGCTGACGGCCATCGACGCGGCGCGGGGTTCGGCCGGGATCGTCCGGGTGCCGGCCAACGACCCGGCCTGGATAGGCCGGGCCCTCGACGCCGGAGCGCGCGGCGTCATCGTGCCGCTGGTCGACACCGCCGAGGAGGCGGCCGCGGCCGTACGGGCGTGCCGCTACCCCCCTCGGGGCGTGCGTAGCTACGGCCCCTCGCGTTCCAACCTGCGCATAGGCCCGAGCCCGGCCGAGGCCAATGAGCAGGTGGCCTGCGTGGTGATGATCGAGACCGCGGACGGGCTCGCCAACGTGGCGGAGATCTGCGCGGTCGAGGGCCTGGACGCGGTGTACGTCGGGCCGTCCGACCTCACGCTGGCGCTGGGTGGGCGGGCACCGGGCGACCCAGCTGTGGCCGACCGGCTGGACGCGGCGCTGAAGACCGTGGTCGGCGCCGCGGAGCGGGCCGGCATCGGCTGCGGCATGCACTGCGCGGACGGTGCCACCGCCGCCCGGCGGCTCGGTGCCGGGTTCACCTTCGCCACGGTCAGCAGTGACCTTCACCACCTCGAGGAGGCCGCGGCCGCGCATCTGCGAGAGGCCCGGCAGGGACCGGCCTGACCGCGGGTACGGTCGACCACGAGGCGGAAACAGGCGTCGCAACGCCCTGTCCGAACGGGCCGGGCGGGAACGCTCAAAAGATCGTTAAGTTTGGGAAACCGGCCCGTCATCAGGACATGATCCAAGATCATGGTCAGGCCATCAGGCACTCGGCGTACGACCACGACAAGCAGTCGTCGCCTACTACTCTGGCGCTCTGAGCGCAATGCCACAACGGTGTGGCGGGGTCACTCTATGGGGAGCAGGACATGAGCGGGAAGCTCGACGAGGCAAAGGACGATCTACTCAGAAGGGCCGCCGAAAGGTGTGCGCATACCCCGGGGGCCAGAGCCGACTCGGCTGATGGCGCCTTCGAGTATCTGCGGCTCTACTATCTCCACGTTCCCGTCGAGGACCTGCTCGGCCGCGACCTCGCAGACGTCTGCGGCGTCGCGATGGCCCACCGTCACCTCGGCGAGGAGCGGCCGCAGGGCCGCGCCAGGGTAAGGGTCTTCACCCCGACCCTCGAGGAGTACGGCTGGGACCCCGGCCACTCGATCGTCCACGTCGTCACCGACGACATGCCCTATCTGATCGACTCGATCACGATGGAGCTCAGCCGCCACGAGCTTTCCACGCACGTCATCGTGCACCCCAAGCTCGCCGTGGAGCGCAACGTCACCGGGCACCTCAAAGGCTTCAGCCACACGAGCGACAGCGACCAGGATCTCGACGAGGCATGGATCCACATCGAGATCGATCGCACCAGCGACCGGGCGGTGCTGGACGGCCTCGAAAAGGACCTCGAGCGGGTCCTGCTCGACGTACGGGCCGCGGTCGACGACGAGCCGAAGATGCGCGCCCTGGCCGGGACCCTCGCCGAGGAGCTCACCGAGAAGGCCCCGCCCCTGCCCGGCATGGAGATCGCCGAGAGCGTCGAGCTGCTGGAGTGGCTCGCCGACGGGCACTTCACCTTCCTGGGGTTCCGCGACTACACGCTGACCGAGGACGGCAGCGTCCTCGAGCCGGTGACCGGGACCGGCCTGGGCATCCTCCGCTCGGACAAACAGAGGTCCGACAGCTTCGCCGCGCTGCCGCCGGAGGTCCGGGCCAAGGCGCGCGAGCCGAAGATCCTGATCCTGACCAAGGCCAACTCCCGCGCGACCGTGCACCGCTCGAGCTACCTCGACTACATCGGGGTGAAGAAGTTCGACGACGCGGGGCAGGTCATCGGCGAGCGCAGGTTCCTCGGCCTGTTCACGCATGTCGCCTACAGCGAGTCGATCTCGCACATCCCGATGCTCAAGCGAAAGCTCGACGAGGTCCTCAAGCGGGCCGGGTTCGCCGCCGACGGCTACGACGGCCAGGACCTGGTCGAGATCCTGGAGACCTACCCGCGCGACGAGCTCTTCCAGACCTCGGTCGATCAGCTTGTGCCCATCGCGCTGGGCGTGCTCAGGCTGCGCGAGCGCCGGCATCTCAAGCTGTTCCTGCGCAAGGACGACTACGGCCGGTACATGTCCTGCCTCGTCTACCTTCCCCGCGACCGCTACACCACAGACATCCGGCTGCGCATCCAGGAGATCCTCCGCCGCGCCTTCAAGGGGATGACCGTCGACTACAGCGCCATGGTGTCGGAGTCGGTGCTGGCGCGCCTGCACGTCGTCATCCGCGGCGAACGCGGCACCCCGCTGCCCGACGTCGACACCGAGGACCTCGAGGCCGAGCTGACCAGGGCCATCCGGTCCTGGGCCGACGACCTCGCGGACGCGCTGGCCGAGCAGTGCGGAGAGGAGCGGTCCGGCACGCTGCTGCGCCGCTTCGGCGACGCGTTTCCGGAGGGCTACAAGGTCGACTTCCCGGCTCGTACGGCCGTCACCGACCTCAAGCGGCTCGATGAGCTCACCGAGCCCGGCCAGATCTCGATCAACCTGTACGAGGCCTACAACGCGGCGCAGGGCGAGCGCCGGCTCAAGATCTACCGGTTCGGCCCGCCGATCTCGCTGTCCCACGTGCTGCCACTGCTGCAGAACATGGGCGTCGAGGTCGTCGACGAGCGGCCGTACAAGATCGTCAAGAGCGACCGCGAGCACATGTGGATCTACGACCTCGGGCTTCGCTACGATCCGTCGGCCGGGGTCGACGAGGCCGTCGTCAAGGAGCTCTTCCAGGACGCCTTCTCCGCGCTCTGGCGTGGCGACATCGACAGCGACGGGTTCAACGCGCTGGTGCTGCACGCCGGGTTGACCTGGCGGCAGGCGATGGTGCTGCGTGCGTACGCGAAGTACCTCCGGCAGACCGGCATCACCTTCAGCCAGAGCTACATCGAGCAGGTGCTGCTCGGCAACGCGACCATCACCCGGCTGCTGGTGCGGCTGTTCGAGTCGAGGCTCGACCCCGCACTGGCCGGCGGTGAGGAGGAGCGGAGCTCCGCGATCGCCGAGGAGATCGTCGGGGCGCTGGACGAGGTGGCGAGCCTCGATCAGGACCGCATCCTGCGGGCCTACCTGGCCCTGATCCAGGCCACGCTCCGGACGAACTTCTACCTGGGGCATGGCACCCGCGGAGCCGCCGGGACGGAGCACAAGCCGTACCTGTCGTTCAAGTTCGATCCGCAGGGCATCCTGGACCTGCCGCAGCCCCGCCCCAAGTTCGAGATCTTCGTGTACTCCCCCCGCTTCGAAGGCGTGCATCTGCGCTTCGGCTCGGTGGCGCGCGGCGGCCTGCGCTGGTCGGACCGGCTCGAGGACTTCCGCACCGAGGTCCTCGGCCTGGTCAAGGCACAGGCGGTGAAGAACACCGTCATCGTGCCGGCCGGCGCCAAGGGCGGGTTCGTCTGCAAGCAGCTGCCCGACTCCAGTGACAGGGGAGCGTTCCTCGCCGAGGGCATCGCCTGCTACAAGCAGTTCATCAGCGGCCTGCTCGACATCACCGACAACCTCGTCGACGGCAAGGTGGTGTCCGCCCCCGGCGTCGTGCGCCACGACGGCGACGACCCCTACCTCGTCGTGGCCGCCGACAAGGGCACCGCGACCTTCTCCGACATCGCCAACGAGGTCGCGGTCTCGTACGGCTACTGGCTCGGCGACGCGTTCGCCTCCGGCGGGTCGGTCGGCTACGACCACAAGGCCATGGGCATCACGGCCCGGGGGGCCTGGGAGTCGGTGAAATACCACTTCCGGTTCCTCGGCGTCGACGTGGACAGCCAGGACTTCACAGTCGTCGGCATCGGGGACATGTCCGGCGACGTGTTCGGCAACGGCATGCTGCTGTCCCGGCACATCAAGCTCGTCGCCGCCTTCGATCACCGGCACATCTTCATCGACCCCGATCCCGACCCGGCCACCTCCTTCGAGGAGCGCAAGCGGCTGTTCGAGCTGTCGCGCAGTTCGTGGGGGGACTACGACACGTCGGTGATCTCGGCCGGCGGAGGCTTGTTCCCCCGCACCGCCAAGTCGATCCGGCTGACCCCGCGGATGCGTGAGGCGCTCGGCATTGCCGGCGACGTCAAGGCGATGGCGCCGTACGAGCTGATCCACGCGGCCCTGTGCGCTCCCGTGGACCTGCTGTGGAACGGCGGCATCGGTACGTACGTCAAGGCGACTCCGGAGAACAACGCCGACGTCGGCGACAAGACCAACGACCCGCTGCGCGCCGACGCCACCGAGCTCCGCTGCAGGGTCGTCGGCGAGGGCGGGAACCTCGGGCTGACCCAGCTCGGCCGCATCGAATTCGCCCGCGGCGGCGGCCTGGCCAACACCGACTTCATCGACAACTCCGCCGGGGTGGACACCTCCGACCACGAGGTCAACATCAAGATCCTGCTCGACCAGGTCGTGCGAGACGGCGAGCTGACCGCCAAGCAGCGAAACAAGCTGATGTACGACATGACCGACGAGGTGGCCGACCTCGTGCTGCACGACAACTACGGTCAGAACGTCGTCATCGCCGCCTCACGCAAGCAGGCCGCCAACATGATGCACGTGCATGCGCGCTATCTGCGCAAGATGCAGCGCGATGGCAAGATCGACCGGCGGCTGGAGTTCCTCCCCGACGACAAGGCGCTGGCCGAGCGGCGGCAGGCGGGGGCCGGCCTGTTCGGGCCCGAGTTCGCGGTGCTGCTGGCCTACGCGAAACTGATCCTCGGCGGCGAGCTCGTCGCCTCGGACCTGCCGGACGACCCCTATCTGGCGTCGTGGCTGGTGGACTACTTCCCCACGCCGCTGCGCGAGCGGTTCCGCCCGTACATGGACCGGCACCCGCTGCGCCGCGAGATCATCGCGACCGGCGTGGTGAACGACCTCATCAACAACAGCGGCTCGACCTTCATGTTCCGGCTCAACGAGGAGACCGGAGCGTCCCCGCAGGACATCGCCCGCGCCTATCTCGTGGCCCGCGAGGTCTTCGGCATGGCGCGGTTCTGGAGGTCGGTCGAGGAGCTGTCCGACCAGGTGGAGGCGTCCACACAGCTG
Organism: Streptosporangiaceae bacterium; assembly: GCA_025964715.1. Taxonomy (GTDB): domain Bacteria; phylum Actinomycetota; class Actinomycetes; order Streptosporangiales; family Streptosporangiaceae; genus Actinomadura_C. The sequence continues at coordinate 14,049 of JAOPYH010000519.1, forward strand.
TCCATGCGGCTGGAGGCCCGCAAGCTGACCGAGCGCGGGACCCGGTGGCTGCTGCGCAACCGGCGCCCTCCGTTCGACATCCGAGAGACCATCGACTTCTTCGCCGAGGGGGCGGTGGCGCTGGCGCCGAACCTGCCGAAGCTGCTGGTCGGCCGGGACCTCGCCACTTTCGAGGAGCGCCGCGACGGATTCGCCGAACACGGCGTGCCCGCGGATCTCGCCGAGCAGGTGGCCATGATGGTGCCCGCCTACTCGACCTTCGATCTGGTCGAGATGGCGCACACCACGGGCCGGCCGGTCGAGGAGACCGCCGAGGTCTACTTCGACCTGGCCGAGCGGCTTGGGCTGACCCGGCTGCGGGAGCGCATCATCGCGCTGCCCCGTCCGGACCGGTGGAAGTCGATGGCACGGTCGGCTCTGCGTGACGATCTCTATACGGCGCACGCGGCGCTGACCCGCCACGTCCTCGCGACGACCGAGCCGGGCACGGCACCCGAGGACCGGCTGGCCGTGTGGACGGAGCAGAACGCGGCTGCGGTCGAACGCGCGACACAGACGCTCAGCGAGATCTGGCAGAGCGACAGCTTCGACCTGGCGACACTTTCGGTGGCGCTCGGCTCGATCCGCGCGCTGGTCACCGCCGGGTCGCTTCCCAGCTGAATGAACCCGCTGTGCCCATCGCCGAGGGGCGATGGGCACAGCGGGTGCAGAGCCGGCCGATCAGGCCGGCACCGTCGGACGTCGGCGCGCTCGGCACACAGCGGTCAAGGAGGCGCTGAGCACACCGACGTCCAACGGGGTCAGGATGCGGCGGCGTGTACCGCTTTGCGATAGGTGCCCGTCACCTCGACCGTGCCCTTGTCCTTGGGTGGGATCTTGGAGAGGTACTGCACCAGCACCGTGGTGTCGAGCCGGTTCTTCACCTTGCCGCTCGGCGCGAGGCCGATCAGGTCACCGGTGACGTTGATGGCGCCCGACTTCTTCGCGCTGTAGCGCTCGTTCTGCTGCAGCACGTACCAGACCATCGCGCCGCCGTCATTGGTGCGCAGCGCGTAGATCGGTGAGCTGCTCGGCGTGAACTGTGACGTGAGGTCCACGCCCATCTTGGAGAACTGGCCGGTGGCCGCCTTGAGGGCGTCGTAGGCCTGCGTGGTGTGCGGCCCGGGGGCGATGCCGCTCGCCCCCGGCGCCTTCGGCCCGTTGGTGAGCAGCGCCGCGTGGGCCGCACCGAGCCTGGCCGGCTGGAGCACCAGCTTCGAGTCGTTGCCGCGTACCACGCTGGCGTAGCCGTCCTTGTCCAGCGCGATCCCGGTCAGTGGCTTGCTCGTGGGATAGGGGTCGGCGGCGAGCCGCCACGTGGCCCCAGCCTTGTCCTGCACGAACAGCAGCGCGTGCTGCTGCGCGTAGCCGCGCCGCTGGGCGGCCCCCTGCCGGGAGCCCGGAGCCTCCTTGGAGGCGGCCGCGACCGCGAACCAGCGCGGATAGCTGCTCAGCCGCGGGATGAAAAAGGTCGGCTTCGTGTAGTTGAACTGGATGAACCGCTGCTTGGTCGCCCGGCGCAGTTTGTAGGCCGCGGCGTCCATGTCGAGCTGCGGGCTCATCTCGGCGGACGCCAGCAGCCGGTCGTCGAGGACCTTGTTGGCCTGGTTGTTGGTGGTCTCGTATCTGCTGAGCACCTCCTGCGCCTCGCCCATGGTGAGCGGCGGGGCCGCGGAGGCGCCCGTCAGCTTGGCGCCGGAGCCCCCGCAGGAGGAGAGAGGAAGGATGAGAGCCGCGATGACGGCCACACGTAGACGCATGAGAGCCCCCCGTTGGGAGAGACGATGGTGCGTTCCAGGACATCATCGCAGAGTGATCGGACCATTACTGTGCGATTACAAGAATTGCCTGGACGTGGGCCCTGCGTGGCGGCTCGAGGGGACCTCGAGGGGACTAGGCGGACTTTCTCGTGACCGCTTTGGTGACCGCGCCGTCGGTGGCGATCACGTCCGCCTTCGGCTGGGGTTTCCTGCCGGTCGGGCGGGCCGGGACCGTGGCCGCGAACTGCAGCGTCTCGGTCACGTTGACCTCGTCCCTCAGCACGAGCGTGTCCAGCAGATGCGCGGCGTCGCGCGGGATGGCCAGGTGACCCTTCTGGTGGTCCTTCAGGAAGGTGACGGTGTTCTGGCTCAGGGCGTACATCACCAGCCCCCCGCCGTCTGAGGTGCGCAACGAGAAGACTGGGAAGGCCGTCGCGGTGAAGACAGTGTCGTAGGCCAGGCCCGCGTCCGAGGCCCGCTTCTTGGCCTTGCGGGTCTCGGTGTAGTAGCCGGAGGTGTAGGCACCCGTCCGCATGACCCCCGCCGCCACGGATCCGGAGCCCTCCGCCGCCAGCGTCGCCTGTATGGCCGGCACGCCGCGCGGCTGGATCACCAGGCCGCCGTCGAACGTCGCCAATGGCGTCGCATAGCCCTCCCGGTCCACGGGGATCTGCGGGAGCTTGGCCTTCTTGTTCAGCAGAGTGGTGAGGCTGAGCCGCCACCGCGCGGCCGGTGCCGTACGGACGAAAACCATGATCACGGTGCTCTTGGTCCTGGCCTCCGCGGCCGTGGGCCGGCTGCCCGGCCGCGCGTCGCCGGCTCTGGTCGTACGGTCGGCCACCGCGACGAACCACTGCGGGTAGGTGTTCAGCCTCGGTACGTACAGCCGCTCGTTGGCGTAGCCGTAGCGCGGGGCCGGATCACCGGTGAACGCCGCCTTCCGGAACGCGCCCGCGATCAGCTGTGCCTGGCCGTCGCCGGCCCAGGACAGCGCCAGGCGCTCGTCGCCGCTCGCGCGGGCCACGTCCTCGTTGACGACATAGGCTCGGAACGCCCGTGCGGCCACGTCCGGTGTCAGCCGCTCCGGTGCCGGAGCCGAGGCAAGAGTGATCGGAGTCATCGGCGGCTTCTGCTGCTGCGCGCACCCTGTGACCCCGGCGAGCAGCAGCGCGGCCACCGCCGCCAGCGCGGTCCTGTTCACCGTCCTCCGCTTCACCGACCCATGCCCCCGCTTGCTAATGATCCATCTGCCCCGTGATTCTGCCATCCCCGGCGAACACGTCCGCACCGCGCTGTCGCCCACCAGTGGGAGCTCGCCGATAAACTCGCCTTGTGGCAGCCATCGATCCCCAGGAACAGCTCAAGGAGCTCAACTCGACGCTCACCGGCATCGAGACCGTGCTAGACATCGAAGGTATGCGACGCGGCATCGCGACGCTGCGGGAGGAGTCCGCGGACCCCGACCTGTGGAGCGATCAGGATCGCGCTCAGCAGGTGACCCGCAAGCTGTCCTACCTGGAGAGTGAGCTGGGCCGGGTCGAGGGCCTGCGCGGCCGGCTCGATGACCTCGGCGTGCTGTTCCAGCTCGCCTGGGAGGAGGAGGACGCAGACGTCCTCGGCGAGGCAGAGGGCGAGCTCGGGCCACTGCGCAAGGACATCCAGCTGCTCGAGGTCCGCACGCTCATGTCCGGCGAGTACGACTCCCGGGAGGCGCTGGTCACGATCAACTCCCAGGCGGGCGGTGTCGACGCGGCCGACTGGGCGCAGCAGCTCCAGCGGATGTACCTCCGGTGGGCGGAGCGGCACGGCTATCCCACCGAGATCTACGACACCTCCTACGCGGAGGAGGCCGGGATCAAGTCGACGACCTTCGCGGTCAAGGCGCCGTACGCCTATGGCACGCTGCGCGGCGAGCACGGCACCCACCGGCTGGTGCGGATCTCGCCGTTCGACAACCAGGGGCGCCGGCAGACCTCCTTCGCCGGGCTCGACGTGGTGCCGGTGGTGGAGCAGAGCGACCACATCGACATCGACGAGAGCGAGCTGCGGATCGACGTCTACCGGTCGAGCGGCCCGGGCGGGCAGGGTGTCAACACCACCGACTCGGCGGTGCGGATCACGCACCTGCCCAGCAACATCGTGGTCTCGTGCCAGAACGAGCGCAGCCAGCTGCAGAACCGCGCCTCGGCGATGAACGTCCTGCAGGCCAAGCTGCTGGAGCGAAAGCGCCAGGAGGAGGCCGCCAAGATGGCCGAGCTCCGAGGTCAGGGCACCAGCAGCTGGGGCACCCAGATCCGCAACTACGTGCTCCACCCGTACCAGATCGTCAAGGACCTGCGCACGGGCGTGGAGGCGGGCAACCCGACGGCCGTGCTGGACGGCGACATCGATGAGTTCGTCGAGGCCGAGATCCGGTGGATGCGCCAGCAGGAGATCGCCTCCTGACGCGGGCCGTCAGGCGGCCGCCGGTGCCGTGAGCGGTGTCATGGGGTCACGAGAGATGCTGCAGTGCGAGGCCCATTGCGAGCGCGAACGCCAGCACGAGTGCGATGAGGATCACTGCCGGCGAAACCGCGGGTCCGTGGTGGTGCACCTGGGCACGGGCGGCGCGGCAGGTCGGGCAGCGCCCTTCGACGACCGGACCCGAGCATCGAGCGCAGATCAAGTGTTCGCAGCTCATCCAGCGCCCTCCTCATCGGTCCCGCGATCAGCGGGACCCGTTCGTCCAAGTTGCACGATCCATGTCAGTGTCCCCTCTAGACTGCGACATGGCCAACTGGTCCGCCAAACCGGAGGGCCCGCGGCGGCTTTAGTCCCAAATGCGGACACCGTCGTCCATCAGCCCCTAGACTGGCACGCCGTGATGCACCCGTGATCCACTTTGACAACGTCACCAAGGTTTACCCGAACCAGAACCGACCGTCTCTCCAGCATGTGAACGTCGCCGTCGAGAAGGGCGAGTTCTTGTTCCTGGTGGGGCCCTCGGGGTCGGGCAAGTCGACCTTCCTGCGCCTGGTCCTCAAAGAGGAACGGCCCACGCAAGGTCATGTTCACGTGGCCGGCAAGGATCTCAGCCGGCTGACCAACTGGAAGGTCCCGATGCTGAGGCGCAGGATCGGCTGCGTCTTCCAGGACTTCCGGCTGCTGCCGAACAAGAACGTCTTCCAGAACGTCGCCTTCGCCCTCGAGGTCATCGGCAAGCCGCGGCGCTTCATCGAGAAGGTCGTGCCCGAGGTCGTCGACCTGGTCGGCCTGGAGGGCAAGGCCCACCGGATGCCCGACGAACTGTCCGGTGGCGAACAGCAGCGTGTCGCCATCGCCCGGGCGTTCGTCAACCGCCCGATGATCCTGCTCGCGGACGAGCCCACCGGAAACATCGACCCGGCCACCTCCATCGGCATCATGAAGGTGCTCGACCGCATCAACCGGACCGGCACCACCGTCGTGATGGCCACTCACGACGCCGCGATCGTCGACGCGTTCCGCAAACGGGTCGTCGAGCTCGAGGACGGTCGAGTGGTCCGCGACCAGTCGCGCGGGGTATACGGCCAGGCCTACTGACCTGCCCGAGCCGGCCACGCCCGGCCCCTGACCACCGGCCACCCGACCAGCGAGGACAGTCAACGACATGCGAGCCCAGTTCGTGCTCCAGGAGATCTGGATCGGTCTCCGCCGGAACCTCACGATGTCGATCTCTCTCGTCATCACCGTCGCCATCGCCATGGCGCTCTTCGGCACCGGTCTGCTGATCAACAAGCAGGTGTCCAACTCCACGAGCTACTGGAACGGCAAGATCGAGGTCTCGATCTTCCTGTGCTCCAAGTCGAGTTCGAACCCGAACTGCAACAAGACAGAGGCGACTCCGGACCAGATCAGCGGGATCCAGGCCGATCTGCAGAAGCTGCCGCAGGTCCTCAAGGTCGAGCACGAGACCAAGGAAGTGGCCTACCAGCGCTTCCGCGACCAGTTCTCGAACACGCCGGGCATGCTGCAGAGCACCAAGGTCGGTGACATCCCCGAGTCGCTCCGGGTGAAGCTCAAGAACCCGTCGGAGTACAAGGCCGTGATCGCCGCGGTGAGCACCCGCCCCGGGGTGGACCAGGTGGTGAACGAGCAGGAGATCCTGAAGAAGTTCTTCCGGATCCTCACCGGCCTGCAATGGGCCGCCCTGCTCATCGCGGGCATTCAGGTGATCGCCGCGGTGCTGATCGTCGGCAACACGATCCGGCTGTCGGCGTTCAACCGGCGCCGGGAGACAGGCATCATGCGGCTTGTCGGCGCCTCGAACATGTACATCCAGCTCCCGTTCATCCTCGAGGGCGCGATCGCCGGCCTGGTCGGCGGCATGCTGGCCGCCGTCATGCTGGTCGGTAGCAAGATCTTCCTGATCGACCGGTTGCAGGGAAACCTGGCGTTCGCGAGTCAGCTGGGATGGGGCTCGGTCGTGGGGATCATCGTCTTCTCGGTCTGTGTCGGCGTGCTTCTGTGCGCACTGGCCTCGTTCCTGACTCTCCGCAGGTACCTGAAGATCTGAGCCGCGTACAATCCTGGCATGCTCCGGCTCACTGGTCGCGTGCTGTGCGCCCCGCCCGCCACGCTGCCGATGACTGTGTCGCCTATGAGAGGCCGAGGCTGATTACGTGCCACGTGAGACAGGGCGCAAGCTTGTCGCTCAGAACAAGCGCGCCCGCTACGACTACCACATCGAGGACACCTGGGAAGCGGGCATGGTCCTCCAGGGCACCGAGGTGAAGTCACTGCGTGCCGGACGCGCGTCGCTCGTCGACGGCTATGCCATGGTCCGGGACGGCGAGGTATGGCTCATGGGGGTCCACATCCCCGAGTACACCGAGGGGACCTGGACCAATCATGAGCCCCGTCGCGCCCGTAAGCTCCTGCTGCACCGGAGAGAGATCGGCCGGCTGGTCGACAAGACCCAGGAGCACGGCCTGACGCTCATCCCGCTGTCGCTGTACTTCAAGGACGGCAAGGCCAAGGTGGAGATCGCGGTCGGCCGTGGCAAGCGCGCGCACGACAAGCGCCAGGCGATCGCCAAGCGCGAGGCCAAGCGCGAGATCGAACGCGCGGACCGGCACCGGACTCGATCGGCGTCCGGGCGTGGTGGGGCATAGCGATGTGGGGCAAACTCGGCCGGCGTAAATCCGGTGGTTCTTCGTTGGGCGGGCGCCCGGGTCCTGTGCGGCGCGTCATCGCGGCCGGCGCGGTGGCCATGCTGGTCGCATCGGGGACGTCGGCGTGTTTCGCCGAGCCGTCGGTGCTGCCGACCGTACGTGACTTCTTGATCGCATGGCAGGTCGGCGCCTATCACGCGGCCGCCAAGCGCACCACCGGCGATCCCGCCGTGGTCGAGGCCGCGCTGGCCCAGCTGCGCGGCCAGCTCGACGCCGCCTCGCTGCGGTTGCGGATGGGGCAGATCCGCAAGCAGGGGGATCAGGCCACCGCGCGGTTCGAGGTCAAGGTGGACCTCGGCGAGAACGGCGAGCCTTGGCAGTACCTCGGCCAGATGAACCTGCGGCGCGTCAACGGCGACTGGAAGATCGTGTGGAGCCCCACGATCATCCATCCCAGCCTGAGTGATGGTGAGCGGCTGGCGATCGTCACCGAGTCGCCGAAGCGGGCGACGGTCCAGGACGCCGGCGGCAGGGCCCTGCTGCGGATGGTCCGGGCCGACGTGATCGGTGTCTATCCGGGTGCGCTGCGCAGCCCCGACCGTACGATCAAGCAGCTGGCGCAGCTGACGAGGCTCGACTCCGAGCGCCTGATCGGCCGCGTGCGCTCGGCCCCTCCGAACGAGTTCCTGCCGCTTCTCATGCTGCAACAGCCCGACCACGCCGTGCTCACCATGCGGTTGCGCGAGATTCCGGGCCTGGTCTTCCATCCGGCCAACGCGCCCATCGCTCCGCTGATGGCCGCCGACCTGGTCGGCACGCTCGGACCCGCGACCGCGCAGCGGCTGCAGGAGGTCGGCGCGCCCTACCAGCCCGGCGACACCATCGGCGTGAGCGGACTCCAGCTGCTCTACCAACGGCGCCTCGCGGGCATCCCCGCGGTGAGGGTCGTGCTTCAGGACATCCGGGGCAAGCGCCAGGTGCTCCGGGAGTGGAGCGGGCAGCCGAGCAGTCCCGTGCGGACCACCCTCGACCGCGCGCAGCAGCTGCGGGCCGAGTACGCGCTCAGCGACCTCAGGGTGCCGGCCTCGCTCGTCGCGGTGCACCAGGCGACCGGCGAGATCCTCGCCGTGGCCAATCACGGGGCGGCCAACAGGAACCTGGCCATGCAGGGCGACTACCCGCCGGGCATGGCCTTCGGCATCGTGTCCGCCGAGGCGCTGCTGGCCGCCGGCGTGAATTCCAAGGCCGACTGCCCGGCGTCGACGACAGTGGGCGGGCAGACGATCACCAACGCGGGACGGCCCCGGCCGGGCAAGTCCAACCTGCAGATGAACTTCGCCTACTCCTGCACGACCACGTTGGCCGGCCTGAGCACCAAGATGGACGCGAACACCCTCATGCGCGAGGCCGGCCGCTTCGGACTGGGCAAGGACTGGGGGCTCCCGGTGCCCGCCTCCTCAGGGACCGTGCCCCGGCCCGCCGACGACGGCGCCAAGGCCAACGTGATGATCGGTCAGGGCGGCGTGCGGGTCAGCCCGCTGTCGATGGCCCTGGTGGCCGGGGCCGCGGCCTCCGGCACGTGGCGGCCGCCACGGCTGCTGAACACCCCACCCGTACCGCAGACGCTCCAGCCGCAGCCGCTCGACCCGGCCCCCTTCCGGGCGCTCCGCCCGCTGCTGCGCCGGTCGGTGTACGAGGGCACGGCCAAGGCAGCGGAGGTCAAGGGGGGTGCCACCGTGTACGGAGTGGCGGCCACGGTGAAATACAACGAGGGCGGCCGGCCGAAGACCGTGTCATGGTTCGTGGGCTTCCGCGGGGACGTCGCCTTCGCTGTGGCGATCGAGGGTCCGATCTCCGCGTCCCAGGTGGCCCACAGGTTCCTCACCGCGCGGCCGCCGGCGGCCTGATCGCAGGCCCTGACGGGCCCGCCTAGCGGGCTCCCCGGGGCTTCCGTTACCGTTTTGTGATTCCTTTACCCAACGGCCGCAACCATCCAGGCCCCTGCGTGCGTCTTTAGGGGTGACTGAGCTTCCGCTTGGGGGGTTGCGGACTCAGTCGCCGTGATGAGACCAGAGCCTCGTCTCGGGGGAGGCTCTGCCGTCCGGACCGGCCCGACCCTGCCGGTCGGCCCCGGGGGTGCGATTACGCACCCCCGGGGCTCTTCACTGTGTCACTCCACCTGTCCGGGCTGTGCGCTGTCCGGGCTGTGCGGGAATCGCGTTGGCACCGCGGGTGTTGAACATGTACGGTCAACTCGTACGGGTGCCTCGGCACCCGGTTGACAACTCAACAGGGGGGTGACTGGCTTCGACTTCGGTAGTCGAGTCAGGTGAAGCGGGTCGAGGGTTGCGGTTGTGACCTCGTTAATCCTGTGACCGCAAACCAATAAGTGCCAATTCTAAGCGCACTGAGTTCGCCCTCGCCGCCTGAGCGAGTAGCGACTCTGTCAGCCCGGGAGCGTCTCCGACCCGGGGTCTGGCATCGTAAGGAGACTCAACCTGCCCATCCGGTCGCGGGATAAGTAGGGAAAACAAACAGCGGCTGAGCCTGTCGGCGACTTGCCTGCGTGAGCGCCGGGGCCGAGAAAGCGACTAGCAGGCTGCACCCGGAGAAGCCCTGTATCACTGCCGAAGGACGCGGGTTCGATTCCCGCCACCTCCACTCACCCCTGGGGACCAGTGTGCCGCAAGCCTCGCTTGCCGGCCGCTGGTCCTTTGTCATGTTCGGGGGTCCTCGGTCCTCTGCCGTAGATCACGATCCCCAGTACGCTGCCGCGTGTGCATGAACCACCACGGACTCCACGGCGGCAGGGCATCGGCGATCTCTTCGCGGGCGTGGGCTATCTCGGCAGGGGCCTGGGCTGGGTGGCGCGCCGCCCGCGGCAGTGGCTGTTCGGGCTGATCCCGGCCTTCATCACGCTCCTGCTGTTCGGCACCGGGCTGTTCTTCCTCGGGATCCACGCCGGGGACCTGGCGCGGTGGATCACCCCGTTCGCCGGCGACTGGTCCTCGGGCCTGCGGTCCGTGGTCCGGCTCGTCGTGGCGCTCGCGATCTTCGGGAGCGCGGCCTTCCTGGCCATCGTCCTTTTCACCGCGGTGACGCTCCTCGTCGGTCAGCCCTTCTACGAGAGCATCGCCGTACGGGTGGAGGAGTCCCGGGGCGGAGCGCCGCGCGAGCGGGAGGTCCCGCTCATCACCAAGATCCGCCGGGCCGTCATGGACTCGGTGGTCATCGCACTGATGGCGCTCGCCTTCGGAGTGCTGTTCTTCGCACTCGGGTTCGTCCCGGTGCTCGGACAGACAGTGGTGCCGGTGCTGGCGGCCTGCGTGACGGGGTTCTTCCTCACCGGAGAGCTCACCGCCATCGCGCTCGAACGGCGCGGACTGCCCCGCAAGCATCGGTTCGCCCTGTTGAGGCGGCACTGGCTCCTGACGGTGGGCTTCGGCGCGGCCACCGTGGTGCTGTTCCTCATCCCGCTCGGGGCGGTTGTGGCCATGCCCGGGGCGGTCGCCGGTGCCACACTCCTGGCCCGCGAACGGCTCGCGCCGAGCGCCGGCGAGGCATCGGCCCCCGATGTGCCGCGAGGTCCCGCTCAGCGCACCTGAGCTGCGCAACTCCGCACCGCGGCCGGCGACGAGCTGTGGCCGGGGCATGATTACCCGCCTCAGCACACAAATGTTGATCTTCGCGTAACCTGTGCCGCATGTCCGATCAGGGGGAGCTCGGGAAGCGCTGGAACCAGCCGAGCGACGACACAGATGCCCACAGCCCCGGCGACGACACCGGTCCGATGCCGAAAGTCCCGCCAGTCGGCTCAGGCGCTCCCTCTGCCTGGGCGGACCCGGGCGAGTTCGAGCAGGAGGAGCCGCCCGGCCGCCTGGTCTTCTCCCCTGAGCAGAAGAAGCCCGAGCCGCGAGACGACTTCCCGCCGGCCGGCGCGGCGGCCCCGGAGCCCGCGGCGCGCGAGTCCACACAGAAGCAACCCGCGGCGCCGCAGCCGGCGGCGGCAGAGTCGCCGCTGGACACGGCCCCCGA
>JAOPYH010000003.1 GCA_025964715.1 Streptosporangiaceae bacterium
CAGAAGTTCCTCCACCGGACCCGGGACCGGGATGCCGTTGCGCCGCCACTCACGGCGAAGGACCGGCACGGCCGCGCCGAGCAGCGCCGCCTCATCAGCGTCGAGGTAGATGCCGTCGGCCCTCACCGGGCGCTCACCGCCAGCACAGCGCCAGGGATGTGCAGGGCACGGTCGTCGCCGACATGCACCTTGCGGGCCCGGACGTCGACGACCTGCGAGTCGTCACGCCACACGCCGGCGTCGGTCAGGGCGTCGAAGACGGCGCGCTCGAGCTTGTCCAGGTCGCCGCTGCTGCGGGTGATGGGCCAGCACGGACGCGACTTGGGCGCAGACCGCGGCCGGTCGAAGGTGAAGACGACATCGACCGACACCGGCCCCTCAAGCCGCTCACGGCCGCACAGGACGTCCAGCGCCGCCGTCTTCACTGCCTCACGCCACGGGCGCAACCGGTCGGCGTTGTCGTCGCGGATGCCCCACTTAGTACGGGTCTTCGACCCCTGCGTGACCGGCTTGCCGTAGACGATGACCACCAGGGCGTCACCAGCCGCGCTCATAGCCCATCACCCGAGATCAGGGCACTGAGCCGGGTCGACACGACGCGCATGACCTCGGGGGAGCTCAGGTCGTGACCGAGGTCCTCGACGATGCCCTGCACCGCGTCGGCGATGATCGTGCCCTGGCGCTCGCTCAGGGCGGCGCGGCGCTCGTCGATGTCGGAGTCCTGGACCAACTTGGCGATCCGGGCGACCCGCTCGGTGAGCTGGGCCAGCCCCTCAAGCTCGGTGACCGTCAGCGTGCCCGCCATCTCCACCTTGTCGCGGAGCGCCTGCATGAGCTGGTCGCAGAGCGCTGCGGCGGCCGGCAGCGCCTCCCACCACTCGCGCGCCTCGAACCTGTCCGCGAATAGGTCGCGTGCCTGGGCGACGGCGAGGCGGGCTTCACGGTGGCGGGCCACCTGCGGCGCCGCACCCCCATGCCAGCGGCACACACCTCCGCCCGGCACGAGCTGGCCGCACCGACCCCGGGTGCGCTTCGACGTGGCCGTGCACCGCTCGGTGACACTGGTCTTGTCGACCATCACGCCACCGCCGGGGGGATATGGGACAAGCGGTCACCATTCGTGGCCACCCTGCCCAGCCCGCTGACCAGCACCGACGTGCTCGGCGAGGGCTGAGCCTCAGGCCGTGATACCGCCAGTGATACCGAGCAGCGGTGTTCCGGGGTCACGAGGTCGGCTCGGCTCATCCGGTGGCGACGCCCAAGGCCGCGAGTCCGACCGCTCCGACCGCTCCGAAGGGTGTCAACAGTGTTGACCCCCTTGCGCCCCGCTTCCCCCCTTATAGAGGGGGGAGGAAGCGTGGGTGGCTCTGGCGCGTGGGTGGCGTGGGTGGATTCGTGGGTGGGCCGACCTGGGGTTTCGTGGGTCGGCGTGGGTGCTTCGGCGGCGCGTGGGTGCCTTTCGTGGGGGCGGGGTGCGTGGGTGGTGCGTGGGTGGGTCATGCGGTCTCTCCGAGGGTGAGGGTGGATGCGTCGTGCCAGGTGGCTGGGGTGCTGCCGGTGGGTCCTCCGGGGGAGCCGTCGAGGCGGTGGAGGTGGCCGGTCTTGACGAGGGCGTCGAGGCGGCGTCGGGCCTTCTGCTCTTCGGCCGGGCTGGGCTTGTCGGTGGAGAACAGGGCGGAGGCGGCGGCCTTGCTGGTGACGCCGGCTGGGGTGGCGCGGGCCATGGCGAGCAGGTCGGTGCCGTGCCAGACGGAGCTGGTGCCGTTGAGGTGGTCGTGGATGACGCGGAGGGGGCCGACCTCGGTGGCGGGCTGCTTCAGGTGGCGCAGGCCGACGATGGGGTCTCCTGCGGCGCCGTCGAGGAGGACGACGGATCCGGCGCCCGCGGTGAGCCACGCGGAGCCGTAGACGTCGGCCAGGGTGTTGGGGGCGCCGCCGTTGGCGCCGCGCTTGACCTGGTGGTGGAGCTCGAGGATTTCGATGCCGGCGGCGATGGCGTTCTGGCGGGCGCGGTTGTAGCCGGCCGCGACGGCGTCGTCGGTGAGTCCGACGGCGGCGTCCTTGAGCGAGTCCACGACGATGGTGTCCGCGCCGACGCCCTGGGCCATCTCCAGCAGGGTGTCGGTCACCTGCGCGAGGTCGGCGGGGGGCGGCCCGGCCCAGACGGTGAGTCGCTCGTTGAGGTGGTCGCGCTCCTCTGGGCTGAACAGGCGCCGGAGGCCGCGGGCGATCTGCTGGGGGCGGTCCATGGCGAGGTACAGCACTCCGCGGCTGCTCGGCTCGACGGGGATGCAGAGGACGTCGTCTGCCAGGCCGAGCCGGGCGCGGACGAGCTGCCCGGCCAGGGTGGTTTTGCCGACGCCGGGGCCGCCGACGAGCATCAGCGCCTCGCCGCGGGCCCATAGGACGTCGTCTCCGCTGCCCCAGACCGCGGGGACGGTTTCCGGGGCGTCGAGGATGAACACGCCGCCGAGCTGCATGCGCGGCCGGGGCTGGACGGGCGTTGGCGGCTGCTCGTCGGGGGGGTGCTCGGGGGGCGGGACGTTCACCCAGGGGTCGTTCACGCGGCGGGCACCGCCCGGAGCTGCCGGTCACCCTGGAGGGCCACCAGGCGGGCGTGCAGGGTGTCGAGTTCGGCCGACTCGTGGAGGCGGACGCGGGTGAGCTCGTCGAGTTCGGCGTGGTCGGCGATCTGCTCGAGCCGGGCGGCCATCTCTGCGGTGCGCCGGCGGTAGGCGTCGGCAAGGGCGCCCACGGCGTAGTACCGGACGTTGGCCGCGACGGCGGTGCAGCCGTACAGGTCGGCGAGCTGCATGGCGAGTGCGGCGATGCTGTCGGCGGTGGTGAGCATCCCGGAGGAGCGCGCCAGCGCGAGGACCGATGTCGGGTCCGGGGCGATGCCCTGGCCAGCGAGGGCTCCGACGAGGGTGTGAATCGCGGCCAGCGAGGGGTCCGCGAAGTCGTCCGGGACCAGCCAGGAGTGCGCCGTCGCGGCGGCGGCGGCGTCGAGGCCGAGGAGGATCCCGTCGTAGGCCTCTTCGGGCGTCGGGACTGGGCCGGTCACGCGTTCGCCTCGCGGGGCGCGTCGAGTTCGGCGTGGTCGTCGATGAGGACGTTGCGGCGGTCCTCGGTGGCGAGCGCGATCAGTCCGGGCATCTCCCGGAGAGGCACCATCCAGCAGCGGCGCAGGTGGTCCCACTGGCGGCGGTGGACACCGCAGCGGTTGAGCAGCCGGGACACACCGACGCCGTGAATGCGGACCGTGCCGCGGTGCGGCTCGAAGATCAGGGTGTTCGTGTCTTGGTCCAGGCTGTCTCTGGACAGTGCTGCCATCATGGGGGGGCTCCAGGTCGGTTCTGGGGTTCGGTGGTGGGCGGCGGCCGGGGTGTGGCGACACCTCGGCGCCCCTTTCACAGCGGGGCGGTTTCGAGCTCGGAGAGCTGGCCGGCAGCGCCGAGCAGGGTCAGCAGCGGGATCCGTGGGATGAGCAGCCGACGTCCGATGCGTAGGCAGGGGAGCTGGCCCTCGTCGCAGGCGCGGCTGACGGTGCGGGTGTCGACGTCGAGCAGCTCGGCCGTCTGCGTCACGGTGAAGGCGGCGGACCGGCTCGCCCGGGCGTCGTCGAGGTTCACGACGCCACGTCCGAGCGCTCGACTTGCGCACGCAGTCGGTTGAGGAGCTGCGCGTAGCGGAGTGCGGCGCTTGCGCGAGGAACGCGCTCACCGCGCTCCCACCGGCCGACCGTCGAGTAGTCCGCGGGGATGGCTGGTGCGACGTCGGTGAGGCTGAGGCCTGCCTGTTCCCTGATGTGGCGAGCCTCGGAGGCGATGAGTCGGCGGGCCTCGGCCAGCCGCTCTACGTAGCGTGAGGAAGTGGTCACGGGAGAACTATGGGACACGGCATGGTCAAACCCGTGCCAGGAAACCGGGCTAGATTTCTGCCGACAAACTCGGCACAAACTTGACACGGCCTGGACAGGACTGTGCTATAAATAGGACATGAGCCCGTCCGACCAGATGACCCAGTA
>JAOPYH010000021.1 GCA_025964715.1 Streptosporangiaceae bacterium
TCGGTGGTGCTCCGAGCTTTTCACCTATGGGTGATGACGGCAGCGATCACCTCGTGAAAGGTTCTTACCGTGACGTATCAGGGCACTGGTCATTCCAGGGACTCGGCGATCCGCAGGGTCGGCAGAGAGCGGCCTCAGTCCGCGCGAGTATGGAACTACTGGCTGGGCGGCAAGGACTGCTACAAGGTGGATCGCGAGCTCGGGGACAAGGTGGCGCGGCTCGTCCCCGGGATCGTGGACTCGGCGCGCGCCGACCGGGCCTTCCTCCGCCGTTCGGTGCGGTACGTCGGCGGGCAGGAAGGCATCCGGCAGTACCTGGACATCGGCACCGGGCTGCCGACCATGGACAACACCCATGAAGCGGCGCAGCGCGTCGCCCCAGAGTCACGAATCGTGTACGTCGACAACGATCCCCTGGTCCTGGCCCACGCCCGGGCCCTGCTCACGGGCGCCCCGGAAGGCCGCACCGACTACCTTGACGCTGATGTGCGCGACCCCGAGAAGATCCTGGAGGCCGCGGCCGCGACCCTGGACTTCACCCAACCCGTCGCGCTCATGCTGCTCGCCGTCATGCACTTCATCACCGACGCCGAAGAGGCTTACGGAATCGTGCGGCGACTCATGGCCGCCTTGCCCTCCGGGAGCCATCTCGTCCTGACCCACGCCTGTATCGAGGCCCAGACCACACCGGCCGCCGTCCGAGCCTGGAATGAGAGCGGTACGGCTACCCCGATCAAGGCTCGCACCCGCAGCGAGATCGCCGAATTCTTCGATGGGCTCGAATTGGTCGAGCCCGGCGTCGTGTCGTGCCCGCACTGGCGGCCTCAGCCCAACCCCTGGGGTGTACCCGGCGAGGTCATGACCTTCTGCGGAGTCGGGAGAAAGCCCTAGAGGCCTTGCGGACCACGAAGGGATTCCCTGGCCTCCGGCCGACGAGCAACTGAAGGATGGCGTCATGGCACATATCGACCTCGGTGTGGACGAGCAGACCCACCCTGGGATCACCGGTCTCCTGGCGTTCCGGCCTGAGACCGCCAAGCCGCTCAACGACCTGGCGGAGGTGCTGCTGCGCGGACCTCATTCGCTGACGCCGGGAGAGCGCGAGCTGATCGCCGCCTATGTATCCGGGCTGAACGACTGCACGTTCTGCTACGCGTCACATTCGGCGTCCGCCACCGCGCAGCTCGACGCGGACATAAGCCTGGTCGACCAGGCGGTCGACGATCTAGATTCGGCACCGGTGTCCGCGAAGCTACGCGCCCTGCTGCGCATCGCCGGCACCGTCCGCGACGACGGGCGCAAGGTGACAACCGAACTCGTCGCCGCGGCCCGCGCCGAGGGCGCCACCGACCTGGAGATCCACGACACCGTGCTGATCGCAGCGGCTTTCTCCATGTACAACCGGTACGTCGACGGCCTGGGCACGCTTGCACCCGACAGCCCCCACATGTACGCACAGGCGGCCAGACGCACCATCGAGTCCGGCTACACGCGCTGACCACGTCGCCGCCGGTCGCACGCGGTCCGTCCGCGTGCGAATCCCGGACCACGCCGGTCGTGAAGATCTGGGCCGCCACCATCGCGAACACGGAGTAGACCGACTTCGCCGCATAGTGGTCCGGCCGCCCGCCCGGACCGAGATGGATCCCGAGCCGTGCGGGCATGCTGGGGTACTCGACGATGCCGGTGATGACCGTGGTGGCCAGGAGCAGGATCGCGGGGATGCCTCAGAGCCACGGGTAGGGCTGCGGGTCGGTTCGGAGCGAGGTGTCGGCCACGACGACCTGCCGCCGCCCGCCGAACCAGTCCTCCGCGGTCTTCACCGCGGTGATCCGGCGATGGGCGACGGGCGACGGGCGACGAGGTAGAGGACCATGCCGGCGAGGAGATTGGCGCCGACGGCCACCGGGCCGACCCACACATGGTCGTGGAGGCCGAGCATGCCGGCCACGACGGCGATCGTGACGAGCGCGGTCCCGTACCGGTAGCGCCGTCGCCACACAGCGATCACCGGCGCGTCGGCGCGATCACGGGGAATGCGCACGCCGAACGGAAGGGTAGGCGGCACGAACGATGGCACCAGCCAGTGCAGCAGGCCGATGAGCACGATCGGGAAAAGAGGGGTCAGAGTCATGATCGGCTCCCCCTGATCGGTTGACCGGTGTGGAAGTTCTCGAGGATCGTCCGGCAGCGACGCTCGATCTCGTCCGGCGGCAGGCCTTTCGCGACGGCCTCGGCGAGCAGAGTCCGCGTCCGCGTCTCCCACTGGGTGACGATGTCCGCGGCGGGCGGCCCGGCGTCGGCGTCGCGGATGACGACCGCCCCGGTACGCCGCCCGAGCCGGATGAGCCCTTCACGGCGCAACAGGTCGTACGCCTTGTTCACGGTGTGCATGTTGATGCCGAGATCGACGGCGAGCTGCCGGGTCGTGGGCAGCGAGTCCCCGCTCCGCAACCGCCCGTCCGCGATCGCCTCGACAACGCGGTCACGCAGCTGCTGATAGAGCGGCACCTCGCCGTCCATGTCCACGACCAGGATCATCCAGGCTCCTCACGGTCCATTGATATATAACAGATAGATCAATCGCCCGACAATGCACCGACGGCCGGCCTTTGCCTACTCTCCGTAGCCTTCGGGTCGCGCAGAGCCTCCTGCAGGTCTGCGGCCTTGCTCCAGCAGTCCCGTGCCCGGCTACGTCACCGGGCTGTCTGAGCAACTCGCCGAGCGGCAGGAGTCCCAGCGCTTCGCTGCGCTGGTCCCCGGACTGGCTGAACACGTCTACGGCCGACCGAAGCTGTGCGACCGCCTCAGCTCGCTGGCCAAGGTCCGTGAGGCTCTCGGCCAACGCGAGCTTGCCCCACGCGACAATCAAGAAGTCCTGCAGCCGATGAAGATCGCGCCGTCCACCGCGTGTGGCTCGACCGTTCCACGGCCTTGCCCAGGTCTCCCGGACCGAGGTGGTGTCTCAGAAACCCCGGAAGATGCCGTCCTCGTCGACGGCGCCGGCGAACTCGTCAAAGTCCATGTTCGCAAGCGAAAGGTTGTTCTCGATCGACCAGAATTCGTTGGCAATGACTCGGATCTCGCCCCGGGGCTCCTCGAAGAGGTCGATGACGAGCAGCGGCATCTCGGAGGAGTCCATGGTGGTCTTGTCCGCCACTGCGAGGAGCCGGTGTTGATGGACTTCCGGGACCAGCGCGAGGACCTGCTCCGTCGTGAGGTCGTGGTAAGCACGGTCGTCAAGGACCTCCGCATACGCCATGAAGCCATCCTCGTTGGGTGAGCCGATCGTCGTTCGAAGGGCCTCCCAGGCCTTTTGGTCGGAGAAGTCCGTGCGGAGCAGCAGCGTAGTGTCGGATTCAGGGAGCATGTCCATCAATGGACCTTCCGTCGGCAGGGCTTACGTGACTGGAATCGATCAGTGTGTCCGTCCGCGGCGGTTTTCCTCGTCTCCGGCCGCGACCAGGGACCTTAGGCCCGACTACGCCGACCTGTCCTCTGAACTGCAAAGGCTCCCGCTCTCGTTCGGTCAATAGGAGTCCGCTGACCGTGCCCGTCGGATGCGGTCAGCCGATGGCGCGCGGACGGTCAGGCTCCCGGTGAGGCTTTGCGTCATCGAAAGGACACGCAGGAGCGGCAATGAATAAGAAGGTTCTGATCTCGGGTGCGAGCATCGCCCGGCCGGCCCTGACCTACTGGCCGACCCGGTACGAGTTCGACATCACGATCGTGGAGCCGGCGCCGGATCTGCGTCCAGGCGGGCAGGCGGTGGACTTCCGCGGCCAGGTGCATCTGTCCGCACTGGAGAAGATGGGGATCCTGGAGGGGATCCGTCGGCACCAGACCGGCAACGGCGCGCTGCACCTCATCGACGCCGAGGGCCGTGACCTCGTCGAACTGCCTGGCCCGTTCTTCGGCGGCGACGTGGAGACCGCGCGTGGCGACCGAGGTTTTTACCGAACGTCGGCGGGCGCCAGGGAGTTGGAGGGCGAGATGTCGAAGCTGATGTCGAGTGCCTTCGCGGCCTGTTCCTTGCTCATGAAACGGATGTCGAGGGTGCGCAGGTAGGTGTGGAGACCGGCGTCCTGGATCGGGATGAGCTCCGCGTCGGCGCCGGACTCGTTGTGGTGGGAATGCCACCGGCCCGGCGGGGTGATGAACGCGGCGCCCGGTTCCCAGTCGATCCGTTCGGTGTTGACCAGCCGCTGCCCGCTGTCGTCGAGGTCACCGAGCATGGTGTAGCAGCCGGGCCTGCAGTCGAGGATCAGATCGAGGGCGACGGACTGGTGCCGGTGCGGCGGTTGCAGGCTGTCCTTGGGAAGGACTCCGTACATGGCCCACAGGACGTGGGTGATCGTCAGGGTCTGGTCCATGGCCCGGTTGGCGAGCAGGACGCTGATCCGGCTGCGGCTCGCCGCTTCGGGGTCGGCGGCCACCTGGACGAAGCGAGTCGGGTTGTCGCCGGAGCGCACCGATGAGCTGGTCGATGTCCTGTCCGTCGCCTTCAGCTCGTCACCGCGGTCACCCAGGTCTCTCACCTCGATGCCGCCGAGTTGGCCACGAACACCAACAAGGATCCTGTGATCGTCGGTCTGGAAGAGATCCTGCAAGGCCGCGTAGGCAGGTCGCTGAGCAGGACAGAACATGACGAAGCCCTCGCCGAGGCGAAGCTGCGTGGTGAGGCCAAGATCCCGCCGGGCTACATGGACGCCGGGAAGGACTCGGAAGAAGGAGCAGCCGACGACTACCTCCTCTGGGCACAGGTCCTTCGTGAGGCGAAGCGTCGTGGCAAGGACCTCCTCCTCGTGACGGGAGACATGAAGGAGGACTGGTGAAGGCGGGAGCGCGGCGAGCTCAGAGGGTCCCCGTCGGGAGCTGGTCGAGGAGCTGCAGACCGTCGCCGGCGTGAAACTGTTCATCCTCCGGCCGGACAGCTTCATGGTGCACGCACGAGGAGCCCCTGCAGGTCGACGTACGCGATGAATCCGTCGAAGACGTCGGAAGGGTCGACAGGTCTCTTGCCGAGGCGGAGACCGCCGGATGGACCCTCGATGCCCTTTCTGAACTGCTGGCCCGGCTCTCCGCCGAAGGATGGACCGCACAGGTGGCAGTGATCAGGCAGGCCGGCGAGGGCGATGGTTTCGTCGAGCGCAACGTCATCGACGCCCTCGGCGGCTACGACGGGTCACGTAACCTGCGGGGGTTCACCCGCCCGGTGAGCCGGATCGCTCGGGAGCTCCGGGAGCAAGGCAAGGTCGCCGAAACGGCTGAAGACGTGCTTTCACCC
>JAOPYH010000095.1 GCA_025964715.1 Streptosporangiaceae bacterium
ACCTGGCCGTGCGGCTTCGTGAGTTCGCGGCCGTGCGGGAATGGCAGCAGTTCCAATCGCGACGTACCGCGGCTCTCCTCGCAAAGCCACACCAATCGCCTGACGGTCGGTCGCGAAGTAAGTGCGATGTCCCTGTAACCCGAGGGTCCGACTGGCGCGTCTCACCTGTAATCGGCACCGCAGGAGGCGCATGTGTACGGATCAGCCTCAACAGCACCAAAGCCGCAGCGGCTCAGCTCTTCGCGACTCGGGCGAGGGCTTCACCGGTGAGCCGGTAGACCGTCCACTCGTCCTGCGGCAGCGCGCCGAGAGCTTTGTAGAAGCCGATGGCCGGCGAGTTCCAGTCGAGCACGGACCACTCGACCCGTCCGTACCCGCGCTCATCCGCGATCCGGGTCAGCTCGGTCAGCAGAGCCTTGCCGTACCCGTGCCCCCGCGCGTCGGGACTGACGTACAGATCCTCGAGGTAGATTCCATGCCGGCCCAGCCAGGTCGAATAGTTCAGAAACCACAGCGCGAAGCCGACGACCTCGCCCTCGTGCTCGGCTACGTGCGCGAAGGCCTTCGGCTCGGGGCCGAAAAGAGTGGCGTGGAGATCCTCTTCGGTGGCTCGGACCTCGTGGAGGGCACGCTCGTATTCGGCCAGTTCGCGGACGAGCCGCAGGATCGTGGGCACGTCGTCGGGGGCTGCAGTCCGGACCATGCGATGCAGGTTACCCGCCGTCACTTAGGCACCTTGCCCTGGACGGCCGCGCCGGCGCCACGGACGCGCAGGGGCGAGTGCAATGGCCCGGAGCGCGTTGGAGGCAAAGATCCGTTACGCTCCATTCGCGCCTCGGGTAAACAGAGCGGGAGACCCTCGAGTGACTGGAAGTCCAGTGGGCAAGGAAATACCCGGCGGCATGGCCCCCCGGACAGGTGGCTCGACCGGGGGCCGCATCGTGGAATACCCCCGAGGGGGTCCCACGGTGCTGCGCATCGTCCTCGGTTCGCACCTGCGACGCCTGCGTGAGCAGAACCACATCTCCACCGAGGACGCCGGTTACGCCATCCGAGCCTCGCATTCGAAGATCAGCCGGATGGAACTCGGACGCGTCGGCTTCAAGAAGCGCGATGTCGCCGACCTGCTGAGCCTGTACGGCGTCATCGACGAGGACGAGCGCGCCATGCTCCTGGCGCTAGCCGAGCAGGCCAACACGCCTGGATGGTGGCATCAGTACGGCGACGTGCTGCCGAGCTGGTTCGAGGTCTACATCGGCCTCGAGGAGGCCGCCTCCCTGATCCGCGCCTACGAGGTCCAGTTCGTCCCCGGGCTGCTCCAGACAGAGGACTACGCCCGCGCCGTCATCCGGCTCGGGCACCCCGAGGCGCCCCCGGACGAGATCGACCGTCGGGTGCAGGTCCGTACGACCCGGCGCCGCTGCCTCTCGGGCCCCGACGCGCCCAAGCTCTGGGTCGTCGTGGACGAGGCGGTCCTGCGCCGGCCCATGGGTGGCCGGGACGTGATGCGCGCGCAGCTGCAGCACCTCATCCAGATGACCGAGCTCAGCAACGTCACGATCCAGGTAGTGCCCTTCCACGCGGGGGGCCACGCGGCGGCGGGTGGGCCGTTCTCCATTCTTCGCTTCGGCGAGGAGGCGCTCTCCGACGTCGTCTATCTCGAGCAGCTCACCAGCGCGCTCTACCTCGACAAGCCCGCGGACATCGACAAGTACCTGCGGACCATGAACAAGCTCTGCGTCGAGGCCGACCGCCCCGACGAGACCATCGAGCTGCTGACCGACCTGCGGGAGCAGTTCTAAGAGCCCACCGGACTCGATCCGTGGCCCGATCCCCCTGACCGGCTGACCCACCGGATATCGCGGGCGCGCCAGGGGAAGGACTGCAGGGGTGCACGTCCGGATCGGCCGCTGAGTGCGCCCACTCACCATCGCGGGGCCAAGCGCCCGGCGGCGACCAGCATGCTAGCGGTGACCCTGCTCGCCGCCGTGCTCGTAGGCGTCTCTCTGGGGGCCCTCGGCGGGGGCGGGTCGATGCTGACTGTGCCCTTGCTCGTCTACGGAGCCGGCCGGTCGCCGAGCGACGCCATCGCGATGTCGCTGGTCATCGTGAGCATCACCAGCGCCGTCGCCACCGTGTCGCACGCCCGCGCCGGCCGGGTGCACTGGCACACGGCGGCGGTCTTCGGCACTGGTGGGATGGCCGGTGCCTACGGTGGTGGCCGGCTGGCCTCGCTCATCTCCGGAAGCCTGCTCCTGCTCGCCTTCGCGGTTCTGATGATGGTCACCGCGGTCGCCATGATCCGCGGCGGGCCCGCCGACGCGGTCCTCCCGCCCAGCCTCGGGCCGATGGCGCCCAGGCTCTCCCGGATCACGCTGCACGGGCTCGGCGTAGGGATCATCACGGGCCTCCTCGGCGCAGGCGGTGGTTTTTTGATCGTGCCCGCCCTGACGCTGCTGGCCGGGCTGCCCATGGCCGCCGCGGTCGGCACGTCACTGGCCGTCATCGCGATGAACTCGGCCGTCGGCCTCGCGGGGCATCTGGCCACGGCCGATCTTGACTGGCCGCTCACGCTCGCGTTCGCGGCCGCAGCCGTGGCCGGCACGCTGGCCGGCCGCCGGCTGACCGGCCTCGTTCCGGACCACACATTGCGCAGGATCTTCGGGTGGTTCGTCGTCCTCATGGGCGTCGTCGTCCTCGCCGAACAGCTGCATCGGCGTTGATCCGGACACGGGTGGCACGATCTCGCTCCCATCTCGTAAGGAGCCTGTGCCCAGGCGGCCAGGCAGGTCCATCCACTCGGCGAGATTGACCGGTCGGTCAATCAGGGAATCTCTGATCACGACAAAGGAGATCCCACACCTGAACTCCCCGGAGGTGGCGGATGGGCAACTACTCCTGGCAGGGCGGCGTCGCGTTCGTGGCCGGCCT
Source organism: Streptosporangiaceae bacterium (assembly GCA_025964715.1). Taxonomy (GTDB): domain Bacteria; phylum Actinomycetota; class Actinomycetes; order Streptosporangiales; family Streptosporangiaceae; genus Actinomadura_C. The sequence goes on from JAOPYH010000095.1 coordinate 2,932, forward strand.
TGCCGCTCTCCTGGCTCCCCCGCTATGGGCGGATGACGTGGGCAAGCAGCCGCTCATGGTGCTCGGAGCCCTGCTCGCTCTCGCGGGCCTGTACGGACTGCTGGCGGCGGCCGGGCCGTCGACGTGGACGGCGACCGCCTTCGCGGTGCTCATCTTCGTCTCGCCCTGGGCCTTCGGCTTCACCGGCAACGGAGCGGCGGCATGGACGGCCTGGATCGCGGGCGGCCTCGCCGCTATCGTCGGTCTGTGGGGTGCGACCCAGGCGCGGAGCGGCTCAAGAGTGTGATCGACGCCCCGAGATGGCCTCTGGCGTGCAGGTGTCCAGGGGCCACGGGGTTTTTCCGGGACACTCCCCCATGGGCGCCCTCCGAGGACATGGAGGGCAGATGAGGACAGTCGCGGCCAAAGTGGACGCGCGGACCCGGATCCTGGACTCGGCGGAGGAGCTCTTCGCCGAGAACGGCTACGACGCCTGCTCCACCGCCAGCATCGCCAAGCGGGCCAAGGTGCCCAAAGGCCTGGTGTTCCATTACTTTCCGCAGAAGATGGACGTCCTGACGGCCCTCATAGACGAGCGCACCTTTGTCGAGGTGCTGCCGGACGAGGACGTCGAGACGGTGCCGGGCGATCCGGCCGGCACGCTGTCCCGGCTGGCACGCCGCTTTCCCCTGCGAGCCTCACCGGCGATGCGGCGCATTCTGTTCCGCGAGGCCGACACCCACAGGTCGGCACGGGAACGCCTCCGACGGGTCAACAGCGAGGTGGTGCACCGGGCACGTCGCGCCCTGGAGCTGACCATGCCCGGCGCCCGTGGCGACGCCGCCCGGCTGGAGGTCGCCGCGGCCACCTTCGCCACCGTCCTGCTGTACCAGGAGAACCTCCACCAGCTCACCGGTCAGCACGTGGATCCCGACGCGGTCGCCGAACTGATCGCCCACGCGCTCCTCGGGCCCTGAGCGGCGACGGCACCGCCCGGCCTGTCAGGCGATCTCCTCGATGAAGTCCGTGAGCTGGCTCAGGTTGCGGCACTCGAACATCGGCACCACCTTCCCGTAGGAGGAGGCGGCCGAGTCACCGGTGTCCCAGTCCCTCCGTGCCTCCGGGTTCAGCCAGTACGCGTGCCTGGCGCGGTCCGCCAGCTCCCGAACCGCCGGCAGCGCCAGGTCCCCATAGTTCGAGCGGGCGTCCCCGAGGATGAGCAGTGACGTCTTGGGCCCGACGGCCTGGCCGTAGCGCTCGGCGAAGACTTGGAACGCGTGCCCATAGTTGCTCCGCCCATTGATCCACACAAGGTCGGCCTCGTGTGCCAGCCTCGTCATCGCGTCCGCCACATCGACGCCCGGCGCGAAGAAGCGGGTGATCTCGTCGGTCGAGTCGATGAACGCGAACGCCCGTACCTTCGTGAAGTGCTCGCGCAGCGCGAAGGTCAGCAGCAACGTGAAATGCGCGAAGGACGACACGGAGTCGCTGGCGTCACAGAGGATGACGAGCTCGGGCTTGTGCGGCCGTCGCGGCCGGTGGTGGGTGGTCAGCGGCACTCCCCCGGTCGACAGCGACGCGCGTACCGTCCGGCGGAAGTCCAGCCGGCCACGGTCGCCGAGCCGGTGCCTGGCGGTCAGCCGCGTGGCGAGCCGCCGGGCCAGCGGATAGATCTCCCGGCGGAGCGCGGCGAGGTCGGCTCGGCCGGCGCGGCCCCAGTCCAGCTGATCCAAGGGCGGCCGGACCGACATCCGGGCCGTCCGTTCGAGCCCGGTCTCCTCGGCGATCCGCCGCCGCACCTCGGTGGCCACCAGGTCCTCGAAACGGGCCATGCGATCCCCGAAGGTCTGCCGGGCGACGCGCTCGGCGATCCCGCCCCGCTCCTCCCCGGTGAGGACGGCCCGCAGCAGCCCGGCCATCAGGGTCTCGGCCGACATCGCCCCCAGCACGCCCGAGGAGAACCACGACCGCCCGCCGGGCGCCTGCCCGTACTGCCCGACGACCGTCCGGGCGAACCGGCGCAGCCCGGCGTCGTCGCCGCTGAGCAGCAGGTCGGCGAGCTCCCGCCGCCGTGCCTGCACCTCGGGGTCCAGTGGCGGAGGTACGGGTTTCGCGGGCCGCGCCGGCGGCACAGCCGGTGCGGATGCCTCCGGCTCCTGTCCGGCCGCCACTCCCCCGCCGAGCGCCGCGGGGAACCACAGGTCGAAGAGGGTGTCGAAGGACTGCCGGTGGGCCGGCCGCTTGACGACGGTGGCGGCATAGGCCGCGCGCAGCGACTCGCGGTCGGTCAGCTCGACCAGCCGCAGCGACCGTACGGCGTCGAGGCCCTCGGCGATCGACACCGGTAGGCCGGCGTCACGCAGCGCGGCGACGAACCCGGTGTGCCGGTCGATAAGGGACATCAGCCCGGCAGCCCGAGTTCCTTGGCCGCCCGCTCCTGGTCGGAGACGTGCTTGAGCACGACACCGAGGGTACGGGCCACCGCGGCCTCGTCCAGGTCGTCGAGGCCGAGCGCCAGCAGGGTCTGGGCCCAGTCGATCGTCTCGGCGATGGACGGCGCCTTCTTGATTTCCAGTGCCCGCAGCGTCCCAACCGTCCGTACGAGCTGCGCCGCCAGGTCGGCCTCGATGCCGGGGACCCGGGCGAGCACGATCTCGCGCTCCCGCTCAGGCGCGGGGTAGTTCAGGTGAAGGTAGAGGCAGCGCCGTTTGAGCGCTTCGGAGAGCTCCCGCGCGGCATTGGAGGTGAGGACCACGAACGGCCGTCGGGCGGCGGTCAGCGTGCCCAGTTCGGGGATCGTGACCTGATAGTCCGACAACACCTCGAGCAGAAGCCCTTCAACCTCCACGTCGGCCTTGTCGGTCTCGTCGATCAGGAGCACCGTGGGCTCGGTACGCCGGATGGCGGCCAGCAGAGGCCGCTCCAGCAGGAACTCCTCGGTGAAGATGTCGTCGTGCGTCTCCTCCCAGGAGTGATCCGCCGGGGCGGCCTGGATGCGCAGCAACTGCTTCTTGTAGTTCCACTCGTACAACGCGCGGGCCTCGTCGAGACCCTCATAGCACTGAAGGCGTACGAGCCGCGCCCCCGTCGCCGCGGCCACGGCCTTGGCCAGCTCGGTCTTGCCGACCCCCGCTGGACCCTCTACGAGCAGGGGCTTGCCCAGCGCGTCGGCGAGGAAGACGGTCGTGGCGATCGCCTCGTCGGTGAGATAGCCCACCTCGGACAGCCGCTCGGCCACCTCCTCCGGTGAACTGAACAGACCCTTCCTGGCGTCGCCCTCGGTCACGTTCTGTGCTCCTCCCCCGGCCGGCGCGACCTCCGCCGATCCGGCCTCGTACTTGCGGCGTAGACCGGCTTCCTCCCGCTGAGGGAGGCGCCCCGACCGCGCTCAGGCGTATAACCGGATCATGACGACTCCCGGCCGGCCCCACGACGACCTCACCGCGGCCTTCGCCGCCCGGCAGGAGCTCGGCCCGGACTATGATGCCGCGTTCGTGGAATCGGTGGTGGCCCGGGTCGAGGAGACGGTGGACGCCCGGATGGGCACGCACCTGCGCACCTCATCCGAGCTCGACCGGCGCCGCACGCAGGCTGACCGCAAGGTGACCATCACTGTCGCCTGCGTCTCCCTGGGAGTATCGATCCCGTTGACCGCGATCGCGGGCGGCACAGCAGGTTTCGCCGGCCTGCTCGTCGCCTGGATCGGCCTGGTCCTGATCAACCTCGGCTATGCCCTGTGGAACTGACGGTCACTTCCCCGGCTCGGGGTCGCGGGGCAGGCCCAGCAGCCGCTCGGCGATGATGTTGAGCTGCACCTCGGTGGTCCCGCCGTAGATCGTCATCGCCCGGCTGAACAGCATGTAGCGCGCCCACTTGCCGCTGAGCGCGCCGGTGTCCTCCCGCGTCGCGCTCGCGCCCTGGGCGGCCCACACATAGTCGGCGATGTCCTGGTTGAACTGCACGCCCAGGAGCTTGCGCACGCTCGCTTCCGCCCCGGGGTTGAGGCCGGACAACTGCTTCACAGTGGTACGCAGACCCAGCAGGTCGATCGACTGGCCCTGTGCGACCAGCTTGCCGACCTCCACCCGGGACACCTGGTCGAGCTCACGGCCGGCGAAGAACTCCAGCAGCTCGGGCACTCCGGCGCCCAGCCCGCCGCCGGTCGACAGGGAGACCCGCTCGTTGCTGAGTGTGTTTCGCGCGACCTGCCAGCCCTTGTTGACCTCACCGACCACGCAGTCGTCCGGTACGAACACGCCGTCGAGGAAGACTTCGTTGAAGATCGCCTCGCCGGTGAGCTCCTTCAGCGGCCGGACGTCGACCCCATCGGCCTTCATGTCGACGAGGAAGTAGGTGATGCCGTCGTGCTTGGCGGCCTGGGGGTCGGTGCGGGCGATGCAGAAGCCCCACTCGGCCATCTGGGCCATCGAGGTCCAGATCTTCTGGCCGGTGAGCTTCCAGCCACCCTCGACCCGCTCGGCCTTCATGGAGAGCGAGGCCAGGTCGGAACCCGCGCCTGGCTCGCTGAACAGCTGACACCAGCTCATCTGGCCGCGCAGCGTGGGTCGCAGGAACCGTTCCTTCTGTTCCTCGGTGCCATAGCTCACCAGCGACGGGACGAGCCAGGCGCCGATCACCAGGCTCGGCGGCCTGACCTTGGCCCGCTTCATCTCCTGCTGGATGAGGATCTGCTCCACCGGCGAGGCGTCGCGGCCCCACGGCTTGGGCAGGTGCGGGACCGTCCAGCCCTCGTCACCCATGGTCACGGCGAGGCGCTTCTTGTCCTCGACGGCCGCGAGCTCGGCGATCTCTCCCCTGATGCGCTCGCGGATCGGCGTGGTGTCGTCATCCAGCTCGATCTCCACCGGCCGCAGGGTGCCGTCGAGGGCCAGCTGGGCCACGGAGCCGGCCCAGTCCTTCGCCGGGCCGAGCAGGGCCCGCAGGGTCAGGCCGCGGCGCAGGTACATGTGCGCGTCGTGCTCCCAGGTGAACCCGATGCCGCCGAGCACCTGGATGCAGTCGCGGGCCGTCTGCACTGCCGCGTCGGGGGCCAGGACCGCTGCGACGCCCGCTGCGAAGGCCGACTCCTCCGCTGAGTCCTCGATGGCGCGCGCGGCGTCCCAGACAGCCGCACGGGCCTGCTCCAGCGCGATCAGCATGCGGGAGCACTTGTGCTTGACGCCCTGGAACTGCCCGATCGGGCGGCCGAACTGCTCACGCACCTTGGCGTAGTCCGCGGCGGTGCGCACGCACCAGGCGGCGACCCCCGTGGCCTCGGCGCCCAACAGCAGCGCGGCCAGGTCGAGCACCTGCGGACCCTCGAGTCCGTCCAGCACCCGGTCGGCCGGGACGGTCACATCGGAGACGGTGACCTTGCCGACGCGGCGCACCTTGTCCAGGCTGGGCAGTTCCTCGATAGTGGCGTCGGCCGCGTCGATCACGACCCACTCCTCGCCGGCGTCAGTGCCGACCGGCAGCACGATGACGTCGGCCAGGACCGCGCCGAGCACCGGCTCCGCCGTGCCGCTGACGACGAGCCCCTCGCCGGTGCGCCGGCCGGTCAGGCCGGTCGCCAGCGACACCGCACCCGTACGGGAGCCGTCCGCGAGACCCGGCAGCAGCTCGGCGTGTGCCTTGGCGTTGCCGGCGGCGCCGATCACGGCGCTCGCCAGCACGGTGGGCAGGAACGGACCCGGCGCGGCGGCCCGGCCGAGCTCCTCGAGGACCACTGCCAGCTCGACGAGGCCGAAGCCCTGGCCGCCGTGCTCCTCGGCGATGTGCAGGCCCAGCAGCCCCTGGTCGGCCAAACCGGCCCAGAAGGGTGGCCTGGTGTCCGCGTCCGCCTCCAGGGCGGCGCGCTGGACCTGCGCCGTCACATTACGGTCAACGAAACCGCGCACCGACTCCGCCAGCGCGTCATGCTCTTCGGTGAGCCCGATCGCCATTCGCCACCCCTTTTCAGACACTGCCGACGCCGATTCTAGAACCAGATTCAGGTTCTCCCGTGCGCACTTTACCGATCGGCTCAAGAGCTCCGCGGCCCGGTGGTCAGTCGGCGGCGACCTCCCGCTCCTGCTCGTCCACCGCGGCCGACCGCGTCGCCTCCCCCCGCATGTTCTTGAGGCTGGCGAGCGTGGTGACCGTCAGGGTGGCGCCGATGACCGTCAGGGACAGCCAGATCGGGATCTCCGGCGCCCAGGGGACGCGATAACCGTGCATGGTCTCGAGCACCAGCTTGACGCCGATGAAGCCGAGGATGGCGGCGAGGCCGTGGCGCAGATACACCAGCCGCCGGACGAGCCCGCCGAGCAGGAAGTACAGCTGCACCAGGCCCATGAGGGCGAACGCGTTGGTGGTGAAGACCAGATAGGGCTCCTTGGTGAGCCCGAAGATCGCCGGAATCGAGTCGAGAGCGAAGAGCACGTCGGTGGAGCCGATGGCGATCACCACGATGAACAGTGGCGTGAACACGCGCCGGCCGTGCCTGCGGACCGAGAGCCTCGACCCGTTGTACTCATCCGAGGTCGGCAGCACCCGCCTGCTCAAGCGCAGCAGCGCGTTCTCCTTGAACTCGTCCTCCTCCTGCGAGCCGCGCAGCAGCCCGATTGCGGTCCACAGCAGGAACGCCCCGAACAGGAAGAAGACCCACTCCAACCGCGCGATCGCCGCAGCGCCCACCGCGATGAACAGGCCGCGCAGGATCAGGGCGAGGACCACACCGAGCATGAGGACACGGCGTTCGCTGGCCTTCGGTACGGCGAACCGCGCCATGATCACATAGAAGACGAAGAGGTTGTCGACGCTCAGGCTCTTCTCGGTGACGAAGCCGGCATAGAACTGCGCGGCGTGGCCGCCACCGGCGAAGGCCAGGACCCCGAGCCCGAACAGCCCAGCCAAGGCGATGTAGAAGACGGACCAGAACGCGGCCTGCCCAGTGCCGAACCCCTTGCCCCCGGGCTCCTTCGCCGCCGCACGGTCGATCCACATGAGGTCGGCGAGGATGAGGGTCACGAGGCCGGCGAGCGTGAGTGCCCAGACCCACAGCGGTACGTTCACAGACAAAACCTCCGGCGGACGGTGAAATCGCCGGAGGTCTCTCCCGCTCCCGCCGTGCACATGGCGGGGGCCGACTGTCCCGGGCCGGACCGAGCCGACCGTGATGGCGAGACCGCCGCGGGGGGATACTCCCCTCCTACGTGTCGCAGTCTAGCCGACGCCCGTGCACGCTCAGTGACCGCGCGGGGCGTGCTCGCGGGCGAGACGCTCGTAGAGGCCCGCGAGCTGGTCGACGGCGGCATCCTCGGTCGGTAGCGCAGTCGCCCGCTGAGCGGCCGCCGCGCCGAGGCGAACGGCCAGCGCCGGATCTTCGAGCACCCGGTTCACCGCCCGTTCAAGTGCCTCGGCGTCCCCGGGCGGCACCAGGAGCGCCGCGTCGTCGACCATGTCCGGTACCCCGCCGACCTCCGTGGCGACCAGGGGCCGGCCGGCCCGCAGGATCTCCTGGATGATCAGCGGCTGTCCCTCCCACACGCTCGACACCACCGCCACGTCGCTCGCGGCCAGCAGCCGGGCCACGTCAGAGCGACGGCCGAGCAGGCGTACGGGAAGCTTCTCCGCCTCGATGCGGGCGCGCAGGCTCGCCTCGAGCGGTCCGTCGCCGGCGATGGCCACCAGGGGCGGCGTGGTCCGGCGCCCCCAGCCCGCCGCCGCGTCGAGCAGCGTGGGAAGGCCCTTCTGCTCGGCCAGCCGTGCGACGGTGAGGATGAGGGGGCGGTCGTCCACGCCTAGTTCTTCCCGTACGTCCGCGCGGACGTCCAGGCCCGGAATCTCACCGGCCGCGGGAGCCGGGACGAGGGCCCGTTCCACGCATCGGGCGCCGAGTGAGCGCATCCGCTGCTCGAGATCCGGGGAGACCGCGAGGACGCAGGTGGCGGCCCGGGCGACAATGCGCTCGAGAGCGCCGTACACCAGCCCCGTCATGCCACCGGCGATCACGGCGTTGTGCAGGGTCACCACGAGCGGGGGTCCGCCGCGAGCGAACCGCAACGGTCCAGGGGCGACGCGGGAGTTCGCCGCCGCGGCCAGGCCGCCGGCCCGGAGCCCATGCGCGTGGGCGATGTCGGCGTCGGCGAGCAGCCGCCTGAGCCGGGCGACCGTACGGACGTCGCCGGCCGGTCGCACCCGATCCGAGATCGCGATCTCGACGAAACGGGCGCCCGCCGCGGTGAAGTCGAACAGTTCCTGTGTCGCGGCAGGGCCCAGCACCACGACCCGGGCCCCGCGGGCGACCAGGCCTTCGGCGACCGAGCGTACGTGCCGCCCTACTCCGCCCGCACTCGTGCCCAGCACCAAAGCGATCCGGAGCCCTTCGACAGCGCTCACGCCGTGGCCCGCCTCCTCACCCATACGGGCCGCACCGCCCGGTCTCCGGTCAACCACCACGTGCCGCCTTGCGGCTGAGGAGCCCGCGCAGGTCCGGCCCGGCGATGAGCAGGCCGATGCCCGCGAAGACCGCGGCCGCGGCCGTGGCGCCCAGCAGGGCCACACCGATGTTCATGACCAGACCCCCCGTGCCAAGTCCCCACGTGACACCGTAGCCCGCCAGGCCGCCCGCCGTACCGCCGATGAGTCCGGCGGTCGCGGCCCGGGTCAGCCCGGCCACCGCGCTACGACCGCGGGCCCGCCTGAGCGCCACGAGCAGTGCCACGCCCGCGAAGGTCATCCCGATCGTGTTTCCCAGGCCGAGCGCGGCGACCACCCAGTCCCGGGGGACGGACAGGCCGAGCACGATGTCGGCGATCACGACGCCCAGCCAGCCGGCCACCGTCGCGCCGGCGGAGGCACGTCCCCGGTGGCAGGCGTAGAGAACGCGGCCCAGGTGAGCGACCAGCCCGTAGCCGACGAGACCGGGTGTGAAGGCGAGGATGGCACGCGCCAGCGCGTCGGGATAGGTGCCTGCCTGCCGGTCGAACAGGTGGGCCACCGGAACCGCGACGGCGGCCAGCGCGGCCGCGCCCGCACAGGAGGCGAGCACGACGGCCCGCGTGGTCGAGGCCGTGATCCGGTTGAACTCGGCGCGGTCGCCCGCCCTCGCGGACAGCAGGGGGAAGGCACTGGTGGCGATCGGCACGGCCAATATGGCCCATGGCAGCAGGAATACCGCCCAGGCGTAGTTGTAGTGCGCCAGGGCCCCCGCGGTGTCCCGCCCGCTCAGCGTCATGACGGCGAGTGTGGCGATCTGCTGGGCCGCGACGGTCGCCACCCCGGCGAGGGCCAGGCGGAACACCCGGTCGGCGACGCCCGGCGGAAAACGGAGCGCCGGCCGCAGACCCAGCCTCAGCGGCCGCACCGCCACGAGCGCGGTGACGACCAGGGCCACCACACCGAGCGTGGTCCCCGCCGAGAGGGCGAGCTCGGCCGCCGGCGGCAGGTTGGTGAGGTCGTTCGGCCGCCCGGTCCCCACCAGGGTGTACGTCAGGTAGGCGACGATCACGACGAGGCTGGACAACAGGGGCGCCACAGCCGGGCCGGTGAAGCGCCGGTGGGCCTGCAGGACGCCATAGAGCACCACCGCCAGCCCGTACAACACGATCTGCGGGGCGAAGACCACGAGCATGCGGGAGGCCACCGTGACGACGTCCGCGGCGTCGCACCGCCCCGCCTGGCCGTGGACCAGCAGGTTCATCAAAGGTCCGGCGACGAGCGCCAACAGGACCGACAGCGGCAGCAGGCCCAGCACCACCCAGGTGAGCATCGCCGAGGCGATCCGCCTTACCTCCTCGCGGTGGCCGCCCTCCACGGGTTCGGCGAGTACGGGTACGACCATGCTCGCGAGCGCACCGCCGGCGACGATCTCGAAGACGATGTTGGGGATCTGGTTGGCGAGGAAATAGGCCTGGCTCAGGCACGATGTCGTGACGGTCTGGGAGAAGACGAACGTACGGCCGAAGCCGGCGATGCGGGCGAGGACGGTCAGCAGTCCGATGAGGAGCGCCGCCCCCGCCAGGCCACCGGTGAGGCGGCCCAGGCGAGGCGTCACTGTGCCGGATCGGCCACCCGCGCCGCGTCCGCCGCATCCTCGCGCGGCGCCGTCGGCGCGTCCGCGGGTCGCCGGCCCAGCATGTCCAGCCGATGCAGCACCGGAGTGCACCGGATCACCTTGGTGAAGCTGACGAGCTCACTCGCGGCGTTGAGCGCGACCAGCCCGGCGAGCACGGCGAGGCGGCCGCCGCGACCGAGCCTCGTGGCGCCGAGGCCCAGCACGGCGCCCAATGCGTTCGCACCGGCGTCGCCGAGCATGGCCCGCTCACCGAGATCCTCGGGGAGCAACGCGGCGGCGGCACCGAGCGGTGCGGCGACCACCGCCGCCGAGCCACCCGCCGCGAGCGGCACGCCCGCGATCAGGCCGACCTTGATCGCCCGTCCGGGCCGGAGGTCGAACAGGTTCATCAGGTTCGCCGCGCCGGAGACTATGGCGCCGTTCACGAGAACGTCGAAGACGTTGTGCCGCGGGGCGCGGGCCAGCGCGGCGGAGGCCAGGCCGGTCGCGCCGATCCCGAGGATCTTCACCCCGCCGCTGGTGAGCTCTCCCCGGCAGAGGGCGCTCAGGTGGCCCTTGAAGCCCTTGGACGAGGCGGAGCCGGCCAGGTCGTCATAGCCGCCGAACACGCCGGAGCCCACGCCCGCCAGCAGGGCCGCGGCCCGCATCCGGCCGGCCAGGCCGGGGGTGAGCAGGAGGCCCGCCGCGGACCCGGCCACGACGGCCGGCCCCTCGAGCAGGGTGACCGGCTCGCCGCGGTGGTTGGTGCGGCCCCAGGCCTGGCCTCCCTCGACGCCGCCGACGGCCGGTGGCCGCCGGGTCAGGGCGGTGTAGGCCGCCTTCGCCGCGATCGCCCCGAGGGCACCGCCGATGATCAGTCGCTTCATGTGCGCTTCCCGGTGGTCGGCAGCGGCGTCGGGAGGTAGCCGCCGACGCCTGACCCGATTCCATATTTGCCCGACTTACCGGTGAGCTCCTGGGCGAGTGCGAAGATCGTGACCACCTGGCCGGAGGCGGTGCCCGCGGTGTCGATGGTCGAGATCTTGGCGCTCACGTCGGAGTCGCGCAGCACCTGGATGAGACCACCGTCCGCCGTGGCGTCGGGGGTCCCGGCCATGACGGTGCCGCGGTCGGTGTCCTCGATGGCACTGGCCAGCGAGACCAGCGCCTTGTTGGCGGCGTCGGCGGATTTGCCGGTGCTGGGCGTCGCGGGCGCGATCATGATCGCGAGGGTCGCACGCGCGCCCGGCTTGCCGCTGGTGGTCAGGAAGCCCTGGTCCTTGAAGCCGGCGAGGATCTCACCGCCGGACGCGTCCTCCCGGCCGGCCCGGGACGCCTGATCGGTGACCAGAGCGCTGGCGAGCACGGCGGCCGCCCGGTCATAGGGCGTCGCACCCGCGGCGAACGTCACGTCGGAGGGCTTCACCGAGTTGACCAGGGCGTCCAGCACGGCCAGCTGGTCCTCGGCGACGTATTTGCCGTTGAGCGTCACCTGGCCGGTGTAGGTGGCCCCGGCCTCCTGCACCATCTTGGCGACCTCGGCGCGGATCTGGTCGTTGGCTCCCGGCGCCTCGACGAACACCACGGACTCGCCCTTGAGGCGATCGCCGACGATGCGGGGCACCAGGGCGCGGGCGAACTCCTCGTCGCCCTTGAGCTGGCCCTGCATCAGCTGCGTTTGCAGCCGCAGGTCCTGGTTGCTCTTGGCCAGCGAGCCGGTGCGGCTCTTGAGCTCGCCGAGCAGCGGATCCGAGAGGGCCGTGGCACCGAGGACGAGCCCCAGGCCTAGCGCCAGGAAGATCGCCAGGATGGAGACGAGGTGGTAGCGAAAATCGATCACGAGAACAGTCCGGTGAGCCAGTAGAGGAATGCGTGCCACTGCTCGGCGAGCAGAGGACGGATGATGTCGCCGGCCGGCGAGACGAAGACCGCGACGATCATGACGAGCAGCGTGGCGAGGGCCAGGAACAGCAGGGACCAGGTGGAGATCCGGCTGCGGTAGAGCCGGCTGACCCCTTTGGCGTCAACGAGCTTGCTGCCGACCCTGAGCCGGGTCAGGAACGTGCTCGCCATGCCGGCCCGGCCCTTGTCGAGGAACTCCACCATGTTGGCGTGCGTGCCCACGGCGACGATGAGGGTCGCGCCCTTTTCGTCCGCGAGGAGCATCGCGATGTCCTCACTGGTCGCGGTGGCCGGGAAGGTCACCGCCTCCTGCCCCAGATCCTGCACCCGCTTGAGGCCGGGGGCACGGCCGTCGCGGTAGGCGTGCACGACGAGCTCCGCGCCACACGTGAGCGCGTCGTCGGAGACCGAGTCCATGTCCCCCACGATCATGTCCGGCCGGTAGCCGGCCTCGATGAGCGCGTCCGCGCCCCCGTCCACGCCGATGAGGACGGGGCGGTATTCGCGAAGGTAGGGCCGCAGCGTGGCGATGTCCTCGCGGTAGTGGTAGCCGCGAACGACGATGAGGGCGTGCCGGCCCTCGAGCTTGGTCCTGATCTCGGGCACGCCGACACCGTCGATGAGCAGTTCGCGCTCGCGCTTGATGAACTCCATCGTGTTGGCGACGAACGCCTCGAGCTGGACCGACAGCCCGGCCTTGGCCTCGGTCATGGCGGCGTCGATCGTGACCGCCGTGTGCGCGATGCCCTTGGCGACGACCTGGTCGCCGAGGTAGACCACCTCGTCCTCGATCCGGACGTGGTCGCCCTCGGAGAGCTTGACGAAGATTTCCGGGCCGACGTCGTCGATGAGGGGGATGCCCGCTTCGACCAGGATCTGCGGTCCCAGGTTCGGGTAGCGGCCGGAGATGCTCGGCGCCACGTTGACCACGGCGGCGGCCCCGCAGGAGGCGAGCGCCTCGGCGCTGACCCGGTCCAGGTCGACGTGGTCGATGACCGCGACCTCGCCCGGCCGCAGCCGCTTGGTGAGCGTCTTGGTCCTGCGGTCCAGGCGTACCCGGGCGTGGACGCCGGGCTGCCCGTTCACCCGGCCCCGGCCGCGGCCGAGCCCGAGGAGTGTGCGCCCGGGGAGCCTCTGGGGCAGCCGCAGACGCCACTCGGGCTTAGGGGATGGGTGGTTCATCGAGTGCCATCCTGCCAGAGCCCCCGGGTGAGACTGTTAAGTACGATCGTTTCAGGCGTGTCATGTGGGGTAGGGAGCGCGCCCGCACGATCGGGCCGGCTCCTCCAGCCAGCGCCCCGTCACCGCGGCTCCCTGGCCGCCAGCCCGAGGAGTTCCTCGGCGTGGGCGCGGCCCAGCTCGGAGTCCTCCAGCCCCGCGAGCATCCGGGACAGCTCGCGGACCCGGCCCTCCTGGTCGAGGGCCGTCACGCCGCTCCGGGTCACCGTGCCGTCGTCGGACTTCTCCACGAGCAAGTGCTGATCGGCGAACGCGGCCACCTGCGGCAGATGCGTGACCACGATCACCTGTGCGTTGCGTGACAGCCTGGCGAGCCGGCGGCCGATCTCGACCGCGGCCTTGCCACCCACGCCGGCGTCGACCTCGTCGAACACGAACGTCGGCACGGGATCGGCACCCGCGAAGACCACCTCGATCGCCAGCATCACCCGCGACAGCTCACCGCCGGAGGCGCCCTTGTGCAGCGGTAGCGGCGGGGCGCCCGGGTGTGAGACCAGACACAGCTCCACCTCGTCGAGGCCGTGCGTGCCGAAGTGATCGGCCTGCGTCACCGAGACGGTGATGCGGGCGTGGGGCATCGCCAGCGCCGTGAGCTCCTCCGTCACTGCCTCGGAGAACCGCTCGGCGGCCCGGGTCCGCACCGCCGTCAGCTCGGCGGCCAGCTCCCCCAGCCGCTCGGTGAGGTCCTCATGCTCCGCGCGCAGCCCCTCGATCCGGTCGTCGTCGCCCTCGAGCTCGGTGAGCCGCTGGGCCGACCGCTGTCCCCAGTCGAGCACCTCGTCGATGCCGGCACCGTACTTGCGGGTCAGCGCGGTCAGCTGGGCACGGCGCTCCTGCACGGCCGCGAGCCGGGCCGGATCGGCCTCGACCGACTCGGCATAGGAGGCGAGCTCACCACCGGCGTCCGAGAGCAGATAGCCGGCCTCGGCCAGCCGGTCGGCCAGCGCGGCGAGGGCGGGATCGTGGTCCCGCACGGCGTCGAGGGAGTTGCGAGCGGTCCCGAGCAGGCTTATGACGTCCACGGCGGAGACCACGTCGGCCGGGTCGCCGAGCAGGGCCTCGTGCGCAGCCGTCGCGGCGGTACGCAGCGCGTCGGCGTGGCCGAGGCGCTCCGCCTCGGCGGCGAGCTCGATGTCCTCGCCCGGCTTGGGATCGGCCTTCTCGATCTCGTCGAGCCCGAATCGCAGCAGGTCGGCCTCCTGCCCCCGCTCACGGGACCGGGTCGTGAGCTCATCGAGGAGCGCCGTGACCTGGCGGTGCCGCTGGTAGGCGGAGGTGTAGCCGCTCAGCGGCTTGGTCAGCGCGTCCCCCGCATATCGGTCCAGAGCGGCGCGCTGGCGGCCGGGCTGGAGCAGCCGTTGCTGGTCGGCCTGCCCGTGCACGGCCACGAGGTCGTCGGCGAGGGTGATCAGCAGGCTCACCGGTGTGGACCTGCCGCCGATGTGGGCCCGGGACCGCCCCTCGGCTGATACGGAGCGCGTGATGATCACTGCACCCTCGTCCAGTTCGGCGCCCGCTTCCTCGATCCGCTCGGCCACCCTGCCCTCGGGGTCGACCAGGATGCGGCCCTCGACGGTGGCCCGGTCGGCGCCCGGCCGTACCCGTTGCGGATCGGCCCTGCCACCGAACAGCAGCCCGAGGCTGGTCACGACCATGGTCTTGCCGGCCCCGGTCTCGCCGGTCACGACGTTGAACCCCGGGGACAGCTCCAGAACGGCCTCATCGATCACGCCGAGGCCCTGGATCCGTACCTCCTCGACCATTGGCCGCATGTGGTACCCCCTAACAGGATCAATCAGGAGCCGGCGCCCCCCGCAGGCGAGGTTATCGCTCTTGTGTGCGAGAGCGCCCCCGCCAACCGGTCACCGGCAGTCCGAACTTCGTCACAAGGCGGTCGGTGAAGGCAGTGCGGCGCAGGCGGGCCAGCCGTACCGGCGTCGAGCCGCGGCGGACCTCCACCCGCGCACCCGCCGGCAGGTCGAGGGTGCGCCGGCCGTCACACCACATCGCCGCACGGGAGGTCTCCGGCAGCACCTCGATGGCGACCATGGACTGCGGCGAGACCACCATCGGCCGCGCGAACAGCGCGTGCGCGCTGATCGGCACGACCAGCATCGCCTCGACCTCGGGCCAGACGATCGGCCCGCCGGCCGAGAACGCGTAGGCCGTCGAGCCGGTCGGCGTCGCGCACACCACGCCGTCGCAGCCCCAGTGCGACAGCGGCCGGCCGTCGATCTCCACGACGACCTCGAGCATCCGCTCACGCGAGGCCTTCTCCACGGTCACCTCGTTGAGCGCCCAGGTCGTGGCGGTGGGCTCGCCGTTGCGCCGCACGGTCACTTCGACGGTCATCCGCTCCTCGACGTCATAGTCGTGGCTGACGATTCTGTCGACGGTCGCGGCCAGGTCGGCCCGCTCGGCCTCGGCCAGAAAGCCCACGTGTCCGAGGTTCACCCCCAGCAGCGGCGTGCCGGTGGGTCTGGCCAGCTCCGCGGCGCGGAGCAGGCTGCCGTCGCCCCCGAGCACGATCACCATCTCGGCGTCCTCGGCCGCCTCGACCGAGCTGGTCATGACGTCCACGTCGACGCACCCCAGGTCTTCGGCCTCGGCCTCCAGCACCCGCACGGCGATGCCGGCGCGGCCGAGCCGCTCGATCACAAGCTGTGCGCTGCGCACGGCCCCGGGCCGGCCGGTGTGGGTCACGATCAGCACTGACCGCTTCGTGCTCATTCACCGGCTCCAGTCGCCGCCATGCGGACGTGCCCGTCTGCCGGGCTCACGATCATTGAGGTCCCTCCGCGACCGCCTTGGCCAGGTCGGCCTCGGCAAGGGGCGGCGCACCGGCGCGCAGCCACAGGAAATACTCCACATTTCCGGACGGACCGGGGAGCGGGCTCGCCGTCACACCCCTGACCCCAAGACCCAGGCTCATGGCGTTTGCGGCCACACCCCGCACCGCACCGGCCCGCAGCGCCGGGTCCCGGACCACCCCGCCGGCGCCTACGTGGTCCTTTCCGACCTCGAACTGGGGTTTCACCATCATCACGTAGTCGGCGTCCGGCGCCACGCACCGGCGGATCGGCTCCAGCACCAGCCGCAGGGAGATGAAGGAGAGATCGGCCACCACGAGCGTGGGCGCCGGCGGCTCCCCAAGGTGGTCCGGGGTGAGCTCGCGGATGTTGACCCGTTCGACGACGGTGACCCGATCGTCGGTCCGCAGCGACCATGCGATCTGACCGTACCCGACGTCCACGGCGAAAACGTGCGCCGCTCCAGCGCGCAAGAGCACGTCGGTGAACCCTCCTGTGGAGGCTCCGGCGTCCAGGCAGCGGCGTCCCTTGGGGTCGAGCTCGAGGAACGCCTCGAGCGCACCGGCGAGCTTGTGGCCGCCACGGGAGACGTATTCGGGACCGGAGTCGCCAGTGTCCACGATGATGGCCGCCCCGGTCTCGACCTGGGTGGCGGCCTTACCGGCCGTCTGCCCGGCCACGCGGACCCTCCCCGCGTCGATCAGCTGACCGGCGTGTTCCCGCGATCTTGCGAGCCCTCTCCGGACGAGTTCGGCGTCGAGCCGTCTGCGTGTCATGGCCGCGGCGGCACCGGCGGTCGCGGGCCGTCCTCGTCGATCGATGCCAGGACGTCCTGCAGCCGGCCCCGCACCTTGTCGAAGATCTCCACATGCTCGGCGACCGGCCGATGTCCGAGCTCACCCAGCCGGGTGAGGGTCTCGTCCACGCGAGCGTCACCCGTGGACCGGGGGCGAGGCACAACGCCCTGACCGCCGCTCACCGGGGCAGGCACGGCGGCACCGACCGGCTCGTGCCGACCAGCACTGGCCGGCTCATGCCGAATGGTGTTCTCGTCATCGTCCACACCCCTCACCACCTTCGCCTCAGGCGTAAACGACCGCGCGCCGCGAGTCGCTTCCAGCTCACTGGGAACGCTACCGTCACGAGACGACAACGTCGCCGACAGGAGCGGAGAACGGCCCGGCCATGGCCAACGTGGAAGAGTGCCGAACGGCGCTGGCGCAGATCGCGGGGCGCCTGGCCGAAGTGGATCAGGAGGAGTTCGCGGAGCACGTGGTCGAGCGAACGATCAGCTGCCGCATACCCGACCTCAACGTGGCCTTCCAGACCCGGATCCATTCGGGAGGACTCGACCCGTTCGAGCACACCGACGACGCCAAGGCCGCTCAGGTCCGGGTGACGGCGAACAGTGACGACCTCGTGGCGCTCGCCAACGACGGGCTCAAGGTCACAAAGGCCTGGGCCACCGGGCGTTTGAAGATCGAGGCGAGCATCTTCGATCTGCTCCGCCTCCGCAAGATACTCTGAGGGCGCCCGGCGGCGGGAGGTCCGGGGGATCACCTTCATCCCGGCTGGGTGCGCCTCCGTGGCCGCGGGACCGTCACAGCAATCCGAGCGTGGACAGTGCGGCCTGCACGGCCGCTCGCTGAACCGGCTCGTCCGTACGCCATGCGGCGGCGCAGAGCGCCCGCAGGCCGGCATAAGGGTCAGCGTCCGCGTCACCGTGTGGGTCCGGCACGTCCAAAACGATGCCGTCCCCCGTCCATCGCGCCGTCCAGGGGCCGCAGGTCCAGGAGCCGCCATCCGGGCCGTCGGCGTGGTGTACGGCCGGATGAGGCACCAGGAGCCCGCCGAGGTCCGCGGCCAGGTAGGTCGGGCGGTGCGCGGGCGGTGCGGTCACCGCCGCGAGGGCGTCGGTGACCCCGGTGAAGACCAGCAGGCTGTCCGCACCGCCGTTGTGAGCTCCCTCGATGTCGGTGTCGAGCCGGTCCCCGACCACGAGCGGACGCTCAGCGCCGGTGCGCATGACGGCCTCGCGGTGCAGCGGGCGTTCCGGCTTGCCCGTGATGATCGGGTCGGTGCCGGTCGCGGCCCGGATGACCTGGATCAGGGCCCCGTTGCCGGGTCGCAGAGGGCCGTCGCCGCCGGGGATGGTCATGTCACCGTTGGAGGCCACGAAGAGGGCGCCGGTCAGGACGGCCTGCGCCCCCTGCGCGATGAGCCCGTATGACAGGTCGGGGTCGTACCCCTGCACGACGGCGGCGGGCCGATCGGCCGCCGTGGATACGGGGCGCAGGCCCTGGCCGACCAGCGCGTGCCGCAGGCCCATGCCACCGACCACAAGGACCCGGGAACCCGAAGGGAGCCGCTCCGCCAGCAGCCGGGCCGCCGCCTGCGCGGATGTCACGACGTCGTCCGCGGTGGCGGGCACGCCGACCTTGGTGAGCAGAGCCGCGACCGCGCTCGGGGTGCGAGAGGCGTTGTTGGTGACGAAGGCGAGGCGCTGGCCGGCCGCGCGAGCCTTGGCGAGAGCCTCGGGGGCACCCGGCACCGGCCGGTGCCCCACGTAGACGACTCCGTCAAGGTCGAGCAGCGCGACGTCGTAGGACTCACTGAGGGGACGGTCGCAACGTTGCATCCGCTCCACGCTAGTCATCTCCGCGCTTCCAGCGTCGCCCGGGCCTGCCGCAGCGCGTTGGTGTAGTGCTCGTTGTCCGGCCGCATCGCCGCGGCGAGCGCCAGGTGCTCGACCGCCGACTCGAAGTCGCCCAGCCGGCTCAGAGCCAGCCCAAGCCCGAAGAGTGCATAGTCCTCGGAGGGGTTGTCCTCCACGATCGAACGGAAGCTGTCGGCCGCGTCGGCGAACCGCCGAGCGCCGAACTGGGCGCGGGCGAGCGCCTCCCTGATGCTGCGCGAGGACGGCTCGGCCTCGGCCGCCCGTTGCAGGAGCTGGACCGCCGCTGCGGGACTGCCTGTGCTGAGCAGGTCCAGACCCCGCTGGTACCACTCGTACACGCCGCCAGTCGGCTCGGCCGCCATCGAGGCGTCGCCTCCCCAGCCGTTGCGCTCAGAGCCGTGATCTTCACTCGGGGAATCAGTGGGTCCGTCCGGACCTTTAACCATCTGTGGGCCTCCCTTATCACTCCGATCATGCCCGGTCCCGGCGGCAGGGCATCCGCCTGCCACCCTCTACCATGCCCCCAGTGGATGACGATCTCCCTTCCGGGCTGACCCCCGAGGAGTTCAGCGCCCGGATCTTCGGCGCTCACGAGCACGGTCCCGACGCCGGCCTGGAGCTGGCGCCGTTCCGGGGCGTGCGCTTCGCGCCGGAGGTGGTCGGGGATCTGGCCGCGGTGACGACTCCGCCGTACGACCTGATCGACGAGGATGAGGTGCGGCGCCTGCTGGACAGCGACGCGCGGAACATCGTCCGGCTGATCCTGCCGCGGGACGGCGACGGCGATCCGGATGCGCGCTACCGCGGTGCCGGGGAGCTGTTGAGGCGCTGGCTGGCCGACGGCACGCTGGTCACCGACCCGGAACGGGCGCTGTATGTATACGAGGAACGCGACGAGGTGTCCCTGCAACGCGGCCTGGTGGGCGCCGTCGGGCTTCGCCCGGAGTCCGCACGCGTGGTGCTGCCGCACGAGGATGTCTTCCCCGGCCCGGTGGGCGATCGGCTGCGGCTCATGACCGCGACACGGGCCAACCTCGAACCGATCTTCCTGGTGTACGAGGGCGGCGGGAAGGCCGGCGCGCTCGTCGACGAGATCGCCGTATCCGCCAAGCCGGACGTCGAGGTCACGGCGGACGACGGGCTGACGCACCGGCTCTGGCGCGTGGTCGATCCCGCCGTACACGCCGAGATCGCCAAGGACCTGCGGGATCGCCAGGCGCTCATCGCCGACGGTCACCACCGCTACGCGACCTACCGGGCGCTGCAGGCCCGCCATCGGGCCGCCGGCGACGGCTCCGGTCCGTGGGACCACGGCCTGGCCCTGCTCGTCGACTCCACGCGGTATCCGCCCCGGCTCGGTGCCATCCACCGGGTGCTGCCGGGCCTGTCCCCGGCGGTGGCGGTGGACCTGGCGGGGAAGGCCTTCCGGGTGACGGAGCTCGGGGATTCGCTGCCGGCGGCGCTGCGGTCGCTCGGGGAAGCGGAGGGGCCGGCCTTCCTGCTCAGCGGAGGCAAGGGGTTCCACCTGCTCACCGACCCGGACCCGGATCAGCTCGGCCGGGCCATGCCGCACGGCCACTCCGAACGCTGGCGGCGGCTGGACACGGCCGTCCTGGACCGCCTGCTGATCGACCGGATCTGGGGCATCGCGGAGGACGAGCACACGGTCGAGGTGGTGCACCACGACGCGGCGGCCGCGATCGACAGGGCCCGCCGAGCCGGCGGGACCGCGGCCATCCTCAACGCCCTCCAGGTTCAGGACGTACTCGCGCTGGCGGCGGGGGGCGAACGGGTCCCGCGAAAGTCGACCTCCTTCGGGCCCAAGCCACGCACCGGCCTGATCCTGCGTCTGCTCGACGGCGACTGAGTACGGAGAGACGGGCGTGGCCGTCGCGTCAGCACGCCTCCCGCGAAGGCCACGCCCGCCGGCCGGGCAGGCTAAGGCGGTCCGGCGACGCCGATGCCGCCGGGGTCGGGTGCCACCGCGACCAGGTCTACCTCGCGTACCTCGATGTCATACCGGCTGGCCGGCACGCCGGACCCGGTCCGCCAGAAGCGCCGGCGGATCGCGCCGCGAACCTCCACCAGGTCGCCGTGCCGCCAGTCGGCCGTGAGGTCACGGAACCTCTCGTCGTAGGAAACGCACTGGATCGTGTCGACGACCTTCTGGCGGCGGTATCGGTCGTCCGGCGGCCGTTCGACCACGACCCGCCATTCCACGACCGTGTCGCCACTGGGTAAGTCCTTGCATTCCACGGCCCCGGACAGCCGGCCGACCAGCGAGACATCGTTGATGTAGGGGTGGGTCATCCTCTGCTCCCTCCGGTCCAGCGCTCCACCGGGAGCGATGTGACTAAACGATGGAACAGAAACCCGCGTCCGCGATACCCCCTTGTCGAGCTTGTGGATAACTTCGTGGGCCGAAGTCCGGGAAAGGCGCCGGCCACAGAGCGAGGTCTACTATGAGGCCGTGCCGGACCTCAGGGGAGTAAGACGATGAGCCCGCAGAGCACTATCACGCCCCTCGGCGATGACGTCTACGAGATCGATACTCAGATGGCGGGTTATACCGGCATCACGGCGGGCTATCTGATCCTCGGCGACCGGCCGTGCCTGATCGAGCCGGGGACCGCCGGCTCCGCCCCGGTCGTACGCCGGGCGCTGACCTCGCTGGGTGTCACGGCAGCCGATCTCGCCACCGTGGTCGTCACGCACATTCACCTGGACCACGCGGGCGGGGTAGGCGACATCGCGGAGTCCTACCCGGCCGCGGAGGTCGTCGTCCATGAGAAGGGCGCTCGGCACCTGGCCAGTCCCGAGCGGCTGATGCGCAGTGCCCGCATGGTCTACGGCGACCAGCTGGACAAGCTCTTCGGAGAGCTCAAGCCCACCGAGGCGGCACGGATCCGGGCCGTCGAGGAGACAGGGGTCATCGACCTCGGCGGCGGCCGCAGGCTGGAGTCCCACTACTCCCCCGGTCACGCCAAGCACCACGTCGGACTGCTCGACTCGCTCACCGGGGATCTCTATGTCGGGGACGCCGCCGGGATCTACATCCCGGAGACCGCTGACGTCCGGCCCGCGACGCCGCCGCCGGACTTCGACCTCGAGACCGCACTCGCCTCATTGGACAAGTTCAAGGGCCTGCGGCCGCAACGGCTCCTGTTCGCGCACTACGGACCGGTGTCCGCGGTCGGCGAGACACTCGAGCGCTCGGCCGAGGAGCTGCGGCTATGGGTCGAGACGGTGCGAGACGCTCACGACCAGGGCATGGACATCGACCACGCCGTCGAAATGGTGCGCGACCGCACGGCCGGCCGTTATCAGGCGTACGGACCCGACGCCGATCCGGCGCTGACCGAGAAATACGAGGTGCTGAGCAGCACGGCCAGCAATGTCGCCGGAATCATGCACGCCCTCAACAAACACGCCTGACCCCTCTCATGCCGTGATCTTGCAGTTGTCCGGACGGACAACTGCAAGATCACGACCGAGAATGGAGCCTTGTCCCAGGGACCGGTCAGGACTCAGGGCCGGCCTCTTTGGTGTCCTCTGAGGCCTGCGGCTCAGCCACCTCGCCCTCGGCGGACTCGACGTCCATGACGTCCTGATCCGTCTCTTCCGAACGAGGGGGCACGTCCGAGAAGTCGATCCCGGACTCTGCATCGGACTCCATCAGGTCTGCCTCGATGATCTCCAGTCCCTCGAGTTGGGCGTGCCGCTCCGCCGCGTCGGTCTCACCGTCCCGGTCCGCCGCGGCGGACCGGGCGAACCAGTCACGTGCCTGGTCCTCACGACCCGCCTCGAGCAACGCGTCGGCGTAGGCGTAGAAGAGCCGGGCGGACCACGGCCGGAGCCGCCGGTCCTTGAGCTCGGGAATCTGCAGCGCCACCACTGCCGCGTCGTACTGCCCGAGGTCACGGCGTGCGCCGGACTCGACTATGTGCAGCTCGATGCGCTCCGCGGGCTCCAGCTTCTTGGCCTCTGGCGACCTTGCGATGTCGAGCGCACGCTCGGGTCGGCCCAGCCCGCGTTCGCAGTCGGCGATGACGGAAAGGTATGCGTCCTCGCGGCCGGCCAGCCGGCGTGCCGCGCGCAACTCCGACAGCGCGTCCGACCACTCGCCGGCGTGATAAGCCGCGAAGCCGCACGCCTCGCGGACCACACCGACGCGGGACGCCAGCCGCCGTGCTGCCTTCGCATGGCGGTAGGCCAGTTCGGTGTCCTCATCGACGAGCCGCCCCGCGGTCACCAGGTGTCTGGCGACCCGGACGGCGAGGTCCTTCGGTAGCGTTCGCAGCTCTTCACGGGCCAACTCATCGAGCTCCCCGCCGGTCACGTCCTCGGGCAGCATCGGGTCGTCTTCCGCGGGACGGTGGCGCTCGCGGTTGTCCGCGAACTTCCGCACGTCCGATCCCTCAGGCCCGGGCCGATCGTAGGAGCGCCGCGGTCCGGAGCCTGCCTGATCGGCTCTGGGCCGGAACCCTCCACGGTCTCCGGACCGCTGGTCGCGATCCTGACGTGGACCGCCCCGTGAACCCTCAGGGCGCTCTGTGCGCGGACCCGCGCTGTAGCGGTCGTCCCGGCCATCCTGGCCGCGGTCCCTGGGGGGTCCGCCGAAGCCACGGTCACCGGAACGCTCGGGACGGGGGCCGCGCGGACCACCGGAACGGTCGTCCCGGCCGCCCTGGCCGCGATCACGCGGCGGGCCGCTGAACCGCCCGCCGCTGGAACGGTCGTCCCGGCCGCCCTGGCCACCTTGGCCGCGGTCCCTGGGGGGACCACCGAAGCCACGGTCACCCGAACGCTCGGGACGGGGGCCGCGCGGACCGCCGGAACGGTCGTCTCGACCACCTTGGCCGCCCTGGCCGCGATCACGCGGAGGGCCGCCGAACCGGCGGTCGCTGGAACGGTCATCTCTGCCGCCCTGGCCGCCCTGGCCACCCTGGCCGCGGTCCCTGGGGGGACCACCGAAGCCACGGTCACCCGAACGCTCGGGACGGGGGCCGCGCGGACCACCGGAACGGTCGTCCCGGCCGCCCTGGCCGCCCTGGCCCCGATCACGCGGAGGGCCGCCGAACCGGCGGTCACCTGAACGGTCATCTCGGCCGCCCTGGCCACCCTGGCCGCGGTCCCTGGGGGGACCACCGAAGCCACGGTCACCGGAACGCTCGGGACGGGGGCCGCG
This sequence comes from Streptosporangiaceae bacterium, assembly GCA_025964715.1. Taxonomy (GTDB): domain Bacteria; phylum Actinomycetota; class Actinomycetes; order Streptosporangiales; family Streptosporangiaceae; genus Actinomadura_C. The sequence continues at coordinate 26,766 of JAOPYH010000095.1, forward strand.
CGGACCACCGGAACGGTCGTCGCGGGCGCCCTGACCACCCTGGCCTCGGTCCCTGGGGGGACCACCGAAGCCACGGTCACCCGAACTCTCCGAACGAGGGCCGCCGAACTGACGGTCGCCCGAACGCTGGTCCCTAGGACCGCTGGCGTACCGGTCGTTCCTGCCGCCCTCACCCCGGTCATTGCGCGGGCCATTGAAACCACGGTCGCCCGGGCGCTGGTCGCGGGAACCGCCGTAGCGGGAGCCGCCCTCACCGCGGTCATTGCGTGGACCGCTGAAGCGGCGCTCACCGGGCTTGTCGTTACGGCCCTGCCACGACGATCCGCCGGAGCGT
>JAOPYH010000105.1 GCA_025964715.1 Streptosporangiaceae bacterium
GCGTCTCCGAGCTGGTCGCCCTCGACGTGGCGGACCTGGTCGAGACCGAGCGGGGCATCGAGGCAGCGGTGTACCGGCTGAAGGTGAAGGCGTTCACCGACACCGCCATCCCCTACGGCTCCACCCCCGGCACGTGCCCCGTGCGGACGCTCAGGGCGCTACGTGCGGCCATGGCCGAGGCAGGGCGCACCGATGGCCCGCTGTTCGTCCGCGTCGACCGGCACGGCCGTATCGCGCCGCCCATGTACCGGCGAGGCGTGCCGATCGGAGACAGCTCCGGCCGGCTCACCGCGCAGGCCGCCGCGCAGGTCGTCGAGCGCGTCGCCGACGCGGCCGGACTGACGGGCCAGTGGACCGGGCACTCGCTGCGCCGCGGCTTTGCCACCGCCGCCCGCAAGGCCGGGCACGACATCGTCACCATCGGCCGGCACGGCGGTTGGGCCGACGGCTCCAAGGCGCTGCTTGGCTACTTCGAGGACGTCGACCGGTGGGAGGACAATCCGGTCACCGGGACCGGCCTGTAGCTAGCGGGGCTTGCGGCTGCGCATGTCGGCGTCGGGGACGGCCAGCCCGAGCAGCAGCGCCCGCTCCCAGTCGGTGAGGGGCAGCGCGTCGGCGAGGCGCCCGGCGATCGACTCCGACGGCCGGTGCCAACCAGCCTCCAGGTTCTGCACGTGGGTGCCGCTGACTCCGGCGAGCCGGCCGAGCCCCTGGGCGGAGAGCCCTGCGCGTTGACGCGCCTGCCAGAGCATCCCGCCGAGCCCGGGTGGTGAGGGCCATCGAGTGCGAACCTTCATGCCGCCTACCTGTGAATCAAAGGCTCAGATGCTCATTGACCTGTGAATCCTAGGCTGACTCGGCGCGAGGCGTAGTGGCGGGTTGTACGGCTGCGGCCCGGCTTCCTCGACGGCGGCCGGGCGCAGCGCAGGGCCTCAACTACCCGCAGCGCTCGGACGCGAGATCGCGCACCAGACCCACCACCGCGCTCGTGTCCTTCAGGTCCGCCAGCACACAGTCCGCGCCCGCGTCCTTCAACTCCTGGACGGTCGTGCGTCCTGTCGCCACACCCACCACGAAAACGCCGCTATCCCGGCCGGCCTCGACGTCCGCCGGAGTGTCGCCGAAGATGACCGCGCTCCCGGCGTCCAGATCAGCATCGACCTCGGCACGGGCCCGCTCGATCGCGGTGCGCACCAGCTCGGCGCGCGTCTCGCTGTCCTCGCCGTAAGCACCGATACCGAAGTCGATGTGACGGTCAAGGCCGAAGGTCTCCACCTTGATCTCCGCGACCCGCCGGACGTTGCCAGTCACGACGGTCTGCACCATCCCCGGGATCGCCGCCAAGGCGTCGAGGGCGGAAGCTGCACCGGGTAGGGCGTGGCCGCGCTCGCGCAGCTCTGCGGACCGTACGAGGTGGGCGTGGGCCAGAGCTTCGGCGAAGCGGCCGAAGTCCTCCCGGTCGGTGCTCAGGCCGTGCAGACGGGCAGTCTCCCGAAAGATGACCTGCTCCGTGATGCCGTCGATCTTCGCCTGAGTCCGCATCGTCACGCCGGTGACCCGCTCGAAGGCTTCAGCGGACAGCTCGCGGCCCACCCCCCGGGTGTCGATCAGCGTGTGGTCGATGTCCCACAGCACGAGCCGCTTGGCCATGTCCGCTCCCAGGATGAGTCGACGCCGCGATCAACCAGCGTGCCACACGACCGCAGAAGACCGTGACCCGCCGTCGGCATCCCTCTACGCTGAGAAACCAGGCACCAGCACGGGGAGACGGAGACCGGCCATGGTGGCACCCGACTTGCCTATCGGCGACAGAATCCGACGCCACCGCCAGACCCAGCAGCGCAGGCAAGACGTCATCGCCGGACTGGTCGGGATCACCCCCGACTACCTCTCGCAGATCGAACGCGGCCTCAAGGTCCCTACCCTGCCCGTCCTGCACGCCATCGCCCGGGAGCTCGGAGTGCCCACCGCCGCCTTACTCGCCGACAGCGCCGACACCACCGCAGGGCCGTCGGACACCGCCGCGCCGGCCATCACCCAGGCCCTCATGGGCTACGGCCCCCCGCGCAGCGCCCCCGCCGTCCCGCCTCATGTCCTGCGCGAGCGGGTCGAGGGGGCATGGAATGTCTGGCAGACCTCCCCGACCCGGTTCACCGAAGCCGCCGCCGTCCTGCCCGACCTGATCGGCGACACCGAGCACGCAGTGCGAACCCACCGGCCGGGCACCGATGCCGCGGCCCGGCGGGAAACCCTGCGGGTGGCGGCAGACCTGTATTTCCTGCTGCGCTCCTACCTTCGCCGTACCGGCCGCGTCGACCTGTCCCTGATGGCTGCGGACCGCGCCGTACGGGCCGCCGAGGACGCCGACGATCCCCTGCGTATCGCCGCCGCACAGTGGAACCTTGGGCACGTCCTGCTCGCCACCCAGGAGGCGGACGGCGCTGAGCAAGTCGCGGTGCGCGGCATCGAGCAGCTGCGCCCGCACCTCCGCAACGGGGAGCCGGACTACGACGCGATGGCCGGCGCGCTGCACCTGGTGGCCGTCGTCGCCGAGGCCCGCAAACGGGACTGGTGGACTGCCCGGAACCGGCTCACCAAGTACGCCCGGCCCGCCGCTCGCGCAGCCGGGGAAGGCAACGTCATGTGGACCGTGTTCGGCCCCACCAACGTGGAGCTGCACGAGGTCAGTATCGAGATGGAGGCAGGGGAGGCCGGCGAAGCTCTGCGCATGGCGGACGCCGTCAACACGGGCGATCTGCCGTCGATGGAGCGGTCGTTCACCTTCACCCTGGAGGTGGCGCGCTGCTATGACCTGCGCCGTGAAGACGCCGCGGTGCTGCTGCACCTGTTGGAGCTGGAGCAGCTGGCGCCGGAAGACCTCGCTCGTGCGGCGATGGCTCGGGATCTCGTGCTTGGCCTGGTCCGTCGTGCCCGCGCGATGCACGCACGGCAGGCCGAGGCGCTCGCGGAGCGGATGGGCGTGCTCTGAGCCGAGCCGCTGGTTCACCCGAACTCTCAGCTCGGCTCGGTGCCGATGGGCGTGCCTACGGTCGTGGGCATGAGTGCAACGGAGGGGACCGGGTGGCCTGAGGGTGTACCCCCGGTGGGGACGTGGGTGCGGGACACCAGGCGCCAGTGCGACGCCGTGGTGATGGCGGCCGTCGGCACGTACGTCCAGCTGCGCCCCGTCAAGGGCGGCACCGAATGGGACGCCAAGCCCGGGGACATCCGCCCGCTCACCGCCCGCGAAGAGCTGAGCGCACGGACGTTGGCACGGAGCACGGCTATGCAGCTGCGGGTGAGTGGCCAGTGACGAGAGCAGTGCTGCGGTTCGTCGCATGGACGATCACGCCCCACCAGGATCCGGACGCGGAGCCGATCACGCACGCCATGCAGTGCGCGGCGTGCGGGGAGCAGTCGCTGACGTTCGAGGAGATCGAGCCCGCGCAGCTGTGGGCCCTCAAGCACGCCGGGCTCACCCGCCACGACACCTACCGCGAGGCCATCACCCGGCCGTGGCGGGCGCGGCCGGCGGAAGGGGCTTCGCTGTGACGGACCGCATGGAGCGGTGGATGCAGACCGGCAGCGGCGGGGCCATGGTCGCCGCTGGCCCCGAGTCGGCCGAGTCGCAGGCCAGGACGAAGCTGATGGAGCGGTACACCCTCTACACAGCGCACGACTCGACGTGCCGCCAGTGCGCGACGGAGCCGACCCGCTGCGAGGCTGGCACCACGCTGTACGAGTCCTGGCAGCAGGCCCGGGACTCCGGCCGCGTCACGCGCCCGTAGACCGCCGCCTGTCCGGTCCTGCCCCCCAGGCGGCCGGCGGGCGGCCCCAACTCCCGCGCCACCCTGTCCCCCCGTGCGGGGCGCGCGGTGAGAGAGCGGCCCCGAGTGGAGTTCGTATCTCCGCCCTCGGGGCCGTTCGGCGTTGCTGGTGGCGAAGGGTCCGACCCGGGCGGGCGCGGGCAGCACAAAGGCCCCGGGCATCACACCCG
>JAOPYH010000116.1 GCA_025964715.1 Streptosporangiaceae bacterium
CTCGACGATCTGCTCCGGCGTCTGGTGGAGCCCGGTATAGATGACCTCCATGCCCGCGTCCCGCAGAGCCCGGGCCACCACCTTGGCGCCGCGGTCGTGGCCGTCCAGGCCCGGCTTGGCGATGACCACGCGGATCGGAGCACTCATGGGCTGCCTCCAGTTCGTACGGCTTACAGCGCAGGGTAATCGGGTCCGATCAAAGCTTTTCCACCGGGGCGTAGCGCAGGATCAGCCGCTTGAGGCCGTAGCCGCCGCCGAAGTCGATGGTGGCCGCGGACTTCTCTCCGGCGCCGTCGACGGCGACGACCGTGCCGAGTCCGAACGAATCATGCGTGACCTTGTCCCCGGCCGACAGCGAGGGCACCGGCCGGTTGCCGGGCGACCGCACCCCCGGGCGTGCCGACATCGAGGCCATCGCCGGTGAGGAGCCCGACGAGGCCTCGCGCTCCCACCTGACCAATGAGTCGGGCACCTCGGCCAGGAACCGCGAGGCCGGGTTGACCTGTGGCGCCCCCCAGGAGCTGCGCATCGCCGCCCGGCTGACATAGAGCCGCTGCCGGGCCCGGGTGATGCCGACGTAGGCCAGGCGCCGCTCCTCCTCGAGCTCCTTGGGGTTATTCATCGCCCGCAGGTGCGGGAAGACGCCGTCCTCCATGCCGGTGAGGAAGACGACAGGGAACTCGAGTCCCTTGGCCGTGTGCAGGGTCATGAGCGTGACCACGCCCTGCTCGGTCTCGGGCGCACGCTCCCCCGGTGGCACGGCCCCGGTCCTGCCTCCCGGGATGGAGTCGGTGTCGGCGACCAGCGCCACCTGCTCGAGGAAATCCACCAGCCGGCCCTCGGCCGCCTCACCGTCGAGGCGCTCCTCGAACTCCCGCGCCACTGCCTCGAGCTCGCGCAGGTTCTCAACCCGCGTCTCGTCCTGCGGGTCGCGGGACGCCTCGAGCTCGGCGAGATAGCCGGTCTTCACGAGCACGGTCTCGATCAGCTCCGCGGGGGTCGTGCCCTGGGCCGTCGCGCGGAGGTCGTCGAGCAGCGCCACGAACTCGCGCACCGCGTTGCTGGACCGCGTCGCGAGGGCCGGCACGTCCTCGGGACGGCGCAGCGCCTGCCAGAAGCTGATCCGTTCGCGGGAGGCGTAGGCCTCCACACAGGCCTCGGCCCGGTCGCCGATGCCCCGCTTGGGCACGTTGAGGATGCGGCGCAGGCTCACGGTGTCCTCGGGGTTGGCCAGCACCCGAAGGTAGGCCAGCAGGTCCCGGACCTCTTTGCGGTCGTAGAACCGCACCCCACCGACGACCTTGTAGGGCAGCCCGACCCGCATGAAGACCTCTTCGAAGACACGGGACTGGGCGTTCGTGCGGTAGAAGATCGCGACCCCGCCCGGGATGATCTCGCCATCGTCGGTGAGCCGGTCGACCTCCTGCGCGACGAAGGCCGCCTCGTCGTGCTCGTTGTCGGCGACATAGCCGACGATCTCGTGGCCGGCGCCCTGATCGGACCAGAGCTTCTTGGGCTTGCGATCGCTGTTGCGCTCGATGACCGCGTTCGCGGCCGACAGGATCGTCTGCGTGGAGCGGTAGTTCTGCTCGAGCAGGATCGTCGTCGCGCTCGGATAGTCGCGCTCGAACTCGAGGATGTTGCGGATCGTCGCGCCGCGGAAGGCGTAGATCGACTGGTCCGCGTCACCGACCACGCACAGCTCGGCGGGGCCGATGGCGCCCTCGTCCGCGCCGGCCTGCCCGACCAGCTGGCGTACGAGCTCGTACTGCGCGTGGTTGGTGTCCTGGTATTCGTCCACGAGCACGTGCCGGAACCGGCGGCGGTAGTGCTCGGCCACGTCCGGGAAGGCCTGCAGCAGATTGACCGTCGTCATGATGAGATCGTCGAAGTCGAGGGCGCCGGCCTGCTGCAGCCGGGCCTGGTACATCTCATAGGCCTCGGCGAGCGTCTGCTCCATGTGGGTGGACGCGCGGGCCTTGAATGTCTCGTAGTCGATCAGCTCGTTCTTGAGGTTGCTCACCTGCGCCGAGAACGACTTCGGCGGGTAACGCTTGGAGTCCAGGTCGAGCTCCCGGCAGACCAGCGCCATGAGCCGCTGGGAGTCGGCCTGGTCGTAGATCGAGAAGCTGGACGGAAACCCGAGCTTCTTGGCCTCACGGCGCAGGATCCGCACGCACGCCGAGTGGAAGGTCATCACCCACATCGAGGCCGCCGCCCGGGAGCCGACGAGTGCGTGGACGCGCTCCTTCATCTCCCCGGCGGCCTTGTTGGTGAAGGTGATCGCCAGGATCTGCCCCGGGTGCGCGCCGCGCTCGCCGAGCAGATGGGCGATGCGCTGCGTCAGGACGCGGGTCTTCCCCGATCCGGCGCCCGCGACGATCAGCAGCGGACCACCCTCGTGGACGACGGCAGCGCGCTGTGGCCCGTTGAGGCCCTCGAGGAGGGCGCTTCCAGGGGCGGGACCGGGGGAAAAGGGTGCGGTGGACATCACGGCCGAGTTTACGGCCAGGTGCCGACTCTTTCGCCGTTTCGGGCCTCGCCAGGACCCCCGGCACCTGGTTGGGTTCAGGCCTTCCGGACACCGTAGGCCTCCGCCGCCGCGCGGGCCACGGCGGCGAGATCGGCTCCCGCGGCCGCGGCCGAGGCGGCCGCCACCGCGCCCTCGACCAGCGGCGCGTCCGCGAGGACCGCCCGGTCCGGGCCCCCGCCGTCCTGGACGTAGGTCTTGGCGGTCAGCACGGCGCTGCCCAGGTCGGCGAGGAGCACGACCCCACCGCCGGTCTCCACCTTGCGTACCGCGCGTTCCACGAGTTCGATGCTCGTACCGAGCCCTCCGCCGGCGTCGCCGCCCGCCCCCTCCACGAGCACTCCCCCGCCGCCGAGCGTGCGTGCCAGCTCGGCCACGCCCTCGGCCAGCCTGCGGCTGTGCGAGATCACCACGATGCCCACGGTTGCCACCGGGCCTCCTGTCCGTACGGGCGTTCAGCGGGACGCGACGTCGGCGAGGGCCCGCAGGAGCAGGGCCGTAGACGCGGCACCGGGATCCTCGTGGCCGACGCTGCGGGCCCCGAGATAGCTCGCCCGGCCCTTGCGGGCCTGCAGCGGCACGGTGGCCGCGGCGCCCCCCGCGG
>JAOPYH010000123.1 GCA_025964715.1 Streptosporangiaceae bacterium
TTCGACGATCCCCAGGTTCAGCGGCGGCCGGGGATGGACGGACGCAGCGCCGCGGCGGTCTTCACGCGGCCGGGTAGCAGGCTCCAGGAAGTACTCCTGCAGCTGCTGGAATCGGTGTCTCGTGGTGGTGATGGTGTCGCGCTCGCCCATGATGGTCCCCTCTAGGCGAGCCCCCCAAAGGCCCCGCCCTCTAGGGCTCGCTAGCACGCGCTTCCCAACGCGGTCGCGAAACCCTCTGCACATGTCCTCGCGGTGATGACGCACATCCGCGGTCCTCCCGGCCGGGATGCAAACGCCGGCCGTAACCCTCCCCGGTCGACGTGCCACACAGGGAGCTGACTAACAGTCATATCAGCTGATCGGGTGCGGCCCTCGCATCATGTACTGGCCAGAAATGGATGTCAACTATAGTGCTGATCTTCTATCTGCTATAGCCGTGGCCTGTGTGCCCACCGATACTCGACAAGGGTGCCGACCTGGCATAACCCGACCTCCGGGAGATCAGTGTCTGTATTCGCTACAAAGCTGAAGCGGGCTATGGCGCGTTCCAACGCACCATCGGGCCGCCCATGGAACCCTCACTCCCTGGCGCAAGCCACTAAAAACCAGCCAGGGAAACCCGTCTCCCGCCCCTACGTGGACAACCTCGCCGAGGGGACGCAGAGCAACCCGTCCATCAACGCGATCACCGCGATCGCCAGCGCACTCGGTGTCCCGCCCTGGTACTTTCTCCCCTCCTGCGACCCGGATGACCTGCACTTTGTCACCTGGACCGCATCGGAGGAGGTCCAGCACCTCCTCCGGCTAGCCATGGACCTCAGCCCCGGCCGGCTCGGCGAACTCATCACCCAGGCCGAGCAGCACCGGACGCTCGAGGAACTGCCCCCCATCGAACGCCCCATCGCTCAGAGCAACGAAACTGACCCACCCGCGACCACCCGCCGCTGGTTCAGCCGCCGACCCGAGGACGCCCTGTCCCCCGACGAGGTCGCCAACCAGATGGCCAAATGCCTGCTCGGACAACCCGACAACGAAGAGGAGTAGGTATGAATCCGGCGGGGTGGTACACCGGCGCTCTGATGTCTCTGTACGCAGCCAGCATGCTCACGGCTGTGTCCGCCAACGCTGTCTGCTCCTGGAGAGCCGGCAGCCTCAGTAATCTCGCCGTCGCCCTCCAGGTGGTCACCGGCGTGCTCGGCATCCTCCTCGGGCTGCTCTACGGCTCTCCCCCCGTCAGCCGGCTGGTCGACGGCCTGGCCGGCATATCCGGCCTGCACATCCCGCTCCGGGAATCCCTCTTCGTCATCGGCGTGGTCTGCATTCAGTCCTTCACCGCCCTGTGGTCCCACCGCCGGTTCCCCGCGGCGCACATCTACTCCAGTTGCGCCATCGGCACGGTGCTCCTCGCCGCACTGGTGGTCACCTCCCTGCAATCCCACCAGAGAGGCCAGCCGTTCGGTGTCCAGACGGCCCGCACCCGGTATGACGTCGCGGCCTACTACCTCGCGCTCTACGCCTACATCACCCACACCGCCGCGAGACTGGTGCACCTGGGCCGCCAGAGCGCCGGCAGACTCGCCCGCCGAAGGCCGGACACCACCGAAGATGAGGTACTGGCAGCCAGAGGGATGTGGCTCATCGCCGTCAGCGGCAGCCTGACCATCGGGTTCGTCGCCGCACACCTGGTCGTCATGGTCAGCCTCTTTACGGGATCCCCCTTCGCCCAGGGGATTTTCGACGCGGGGACCGTCTGCTACGTGGTCTCCGTCCTGGCTTATGTCATTGGCATCTGCTATCCCGCGCCGGCCAAGGCCTGGGCCGAGCGCAAGCACCGCCGCCCGCGGTGCAGAGCGGATCCGGCGGGCGCTAAAGGATGCCTGGTACCGCGGCAGCGCCGTCCACCAAATTCTTGAGCGTCGCGTACTGGCCCCGGCCCAGCTCCCCCGTCGCCAGGGCGCCGGCGAGCAGCAGGCCCACCAGCTCCATGCTCGTGCGGTACACGGCCGCGGTGGGGGGGTCGGCCAGCGACTGGCCGCGATGCAGGAAAAGGCTCTGGACGGTCTCAGCCATGACTACCTGCGGTTCGCTCAGGGTCGTCACGCCAGCGGGCAGCCGGGCAGTGAGGTCGAAGACCGCCGCGCCGGACCGGTCGGGGGGAGGGATGTCGCCGACAACACCAGGCATCAGTGCCTCCGTACAGGGGGGATGGGGCCGGCGAGACGAACACTCACGCGCAGGCCGCCGGGGTCCTGCACGCGGTAAGGGTGACATTACCCATGAGGCAACAACATACCTTCGGCAAGATCTAAGCCAACGAGACGAAGGTCTGATAGACGCCCCCACCCGCAGGGCCCAGTGTTTTGCCGACAACAGACACGGGGGTGGGGGCGGAGCCGCCGCACGGCACGCGGCCGGTACGACACGGGCAGTGTAGCCATTCAACGCGACACCGGGGCGGGTTCGGCCCAGTCCGGTTTCCCCAGCACGTAGCCGGGGTCCGGGCTGCGAATGGGCCTTACCCACCCACGGCGGCCGCCGTCCCACGGGATACGCGCTCGGCGGCATCAGCCACCGTCCCGCAAGAGTCCGTGGTCACGCCACCAATCTAAGATCAATTCACCCGACCGGGTGAAACGTTGTGTGATCTTGACCATTGAGCCGCTGAACAGACAACGGCCCCCACGACCCGTCCACTTCAGGTGGCGCGCCGGGGGGCCGAAGCAGCCCAGGTATCAGTGATCGTTGGCCATCTGCGCGGCCTGCTTCAGCAGGAGCTCGAAGTTGGCCGGCGTCATGTGTGTGCTCGCCAGAGCCAGGACACGGACCGGGTTGTCCCACGGCATCGCGCCAACCGATGACTCATCGCCGCTGTCGCGGTCGGGGCCAGCACTGTCTGGCACCGCCCGCGGAGCTTCCGGGGCAGCCTGCCTGTCCTCCCGATCTATTACCGGGTAATGGCTGGGGCCGGCCACCGCAGGGCGCGGCTCGGCCCGTCCACCGGCACCGGCACCTATTACCGGGTAATGGCCCGCCGCCTTCCGCTCGGTCTCCCACGTGGATTTCTGCTGCTCCTGATCGGGAATGCTCGCCAGCCGCCGAGCCTCCTTCACCTTCAGCTCCCCGGCCCCCACTGCCTCTTGAAGCTCGGGGGCCAGATTCAGCAGCGCCAAGCGCTGGGAGACGTACCCCTGTGTCTTCCCGATGCGCTTGGCGACCTGGGTCTGCGAGCCGTGCCGGTCCACCATCCTCTGGAGGAACTCGGCTTCCTTCAGAGGCGCGATGGCCTTGCGGTGGATGTTCTCGATGATGACCGCGTCGTCGAGGGCTCCTTCGTCGTCACCGAGGTGGTCGTGGACCCGGATGTCCAGGCACGTCCACCCCAGAGCGCGTGCGGCCTCAAGGCGGCGGTTACCGCCGAGCACGACCCAGTCGGCCTGCCCAATGGTCTTGGCATGGCGGGGGAAGTGCTTGAGGAACACGGCGCGGGAGACCACGGCGACGGGCTGGAGCTGGCCGACCTCGCGGAAGGTGGCTTTGAGCTCGTCAAGGTCGAGGTCGTCAGGGTCCCGTGGGTTGTCGGGGTTCCCGGCGATGGTGTGCATGGGCACGATCGTCGGCGGCACACTTGCGGCTGCTTCGGTGTCCGCCTGGGCCTTGTCGCCCAGCAGGTTCGCGAACGATGCTCGTTTGGTGCTCATCGGCGTGCTCCGCTGCCGGCGCCGATCTCCAGGGCGAACTTGTAGAAGTCCTCACGCGCCTCCATCGCGACGCGATTCTTCGGGTACTGGGTGACGACCCGGCCGTCCGCAGCGGCCCGGGTGTGGAGCTTGTAGTGCCGGATGACGGTCCGGCACACCGGCCACCCCTGCCCCTTGATGAAGGCCTGCGTGTCCTCGAGGTCGGCTGTTCCGTCGCGGGGATCCCAGTTGGAGATGACCACGGTGTACGGGATGCCGCGCGGCTTGATGACCTCTTCGATGGTCGTGGCAGTGGGCAGGAAACCTAGGGGTTCCGGCTCGATGGGGACGATGATGTCGTCGGCGTTGTCCAGGACCAGGCGCAGCGCTTCAGCGGCGGCACTGTTCCCGAAGGGGTCGCCGGCGCGGCGGACTTCGTCCTCCGGGAGGTCCATCCAGCCGGGGGTGTCGACGAAGACGTGCCGGATCTGCTCGGCCTTGCGCATGTCGGCCAGGCCAGCCAGGTCCTTGCGGGAGTTGGCCTGGATGAAGGTGAAGGGCAAGTCTTCGCCGACGCGCTCCGCCCACCAGGTGGACGATCCCTGAGGGTCGATCGAGACGGCCACCACGTAGTCGGGATCGTCCTGCGGGGAGGGCCCGTGGACGTGCGCGGTGACCGCGGCCGTGTTGACCGTGATGGTGGATTTACCGATGCCGCCCTTGCGGTTCAGGACGACCGTGATGCGTGCCATGTGCTCTCCGTGTGATTCCCGAAAGGCTTCGGTACTTCGGACCGGGAAAGCATGGCACGGCTGATTCCGACGGGGTGAGCAGGACTCGCCAACTGTCACCTACAGGGCGCTGAGGGCCTCTCGCATGCCCGCGGTCATTACCGGGTTATAGGTCCCTGGCCATTACCCGGTAATAGATCGTTTAGGCTGCGTCGTCGTCCAGGTCATCGTCGCCTTCGACGGCCAGGGTGCCATCGGCGTACTGCGGCTCGAGGAACAGCACCTTCGGCATAGCTGGCACGGCGGGCTGTGGCCTGAGCGTACGCACGGTAGTTATGGGTCGGCGCAGCGGGCGGCTGGTCACAAGTGGCTCCGGCGGTTCAGATGGCGAGGGGGGCAAGGGAGGCGTGCAGGTGGGCGCGGATCAGGTGGTCGAGCATCTTCCGCTCGACGTCTGCCTGGTAGGCGTCGCGGCGGTCCTGCGGCAGGAGGTGCTGATGGGTGAGCTCGAAGTCGACGGTGACCT
>JAOPYH010000126.1 GCA_025964715.1 Streptosporangiaceae bacterium
CATGCTGAATGGGCTCGACATTGCCGGGGCGCTGGTGACCGCCCACGCCGCGCATACCTGCGCAGAGACCGCCCGCTATCTGGTGGAGGGCAAGGACGCCGACTGCCCGCTCCCGGTCAAGGGCAACCGCAAGACCCTGCATGCCGCCGCTTTGGAGGCGGCCCGTGAGGTGATCGCGGCTCGGTGAGGAAGGGGCGGGCTTGCGGCAAGAGCGGTCACCGGAAGATGTGGTGGCGTGCTGGACGCTGATGGAGGGCAGGTTCCCCGATCATCGCTGGCGGACCCACCGGTAGCGCCGCTCTGGCCGCCCGGAACCGCCGTGGCGCAGCCGCAGCGGTAGAGGGCAACGCCATGGCCAAGCGGGGGAGGGCCGCCCCGGCCCTGGCCACCTCGGCCCTCGGCTCCTTCGTGGCCGGGAGCGGCGTTGGCGATCGGCCTCACGATCGGCCTGGTGGGTCTGGAGGAGTTCGGCAAGGGCGCCATCGACGGTGTCGCCGGTCCGGAGGCCACCAACAACGCCTCGGCCGCGGGCACCCTCGTGCCCCTGCTTACCCTGCGGGCTGCCGACGACCGCCGTCGCCGCGGTGATGCTGGCCGCGTGCCAGCAGTACGGGCTGCAGCCCGGGCCGCTGCTGTTCGAGCGGGAGCCGGAGCTCGTCTGCCAGCCTCGGCACCTACTCGGTCAACGCCTCGCCGGTGGACCTCGCGGTGCTGTTCGTGCTCGGACTCGTCGGCTTCGTGCTGCGCAGATACGGCCTGCCGGTGGTGCCCGTCATCATCGGCGTGATCCTCGGGCCGCGTGCAGAGCAGCAGATGCGCCGGGCCTTCCAGCTCAGCGACGGCGACGTCGCCGGGCTGTTCGACACGCCCTTCTCCATCACCGTCTACGCCGTCGTGGCCGTGGTGCTGCTCTGGCCGCTCGTCCACCGGCTGGTACGCCGTCGGCCACCCGCGGGTGAGGTCGCGGATCGGGCGGAGGGTGAGCTCGACTCGCACTCCGGCGAAGAGCGACATGGTGACCGGTGAGTCGCGCCGGCCAGGCGATCCAGAGTTCGTGCATGTTTCCTGGCGCCGAGGTTCAGTTGCGTGAGCTGCGGCGTTGGCTGGCGGGTCTGTTGCCTGATTGCGAGGCGCGCTGTGATGTCGTCACGGTGGCGGTGGAGCTGGCGGCGAACGCGGTCAGATATTCGGCGTCCGGGCGTCCGGGCGGGTTCTTCGCCGTTGAGGTGACCTGCGACGGATCGGTCGTCGGGGTTGCGGTCGCTGACGGAGGAGGGCCCGCTCACCCGAAGATCGTGGAACGGCCCTACAGCGATGAGCTGGACGGTTTCGATGAACACGGTCGTGGACTGAGGATGGTCGAGGAGCTGTCGGTCCGTACCGGGGTGATCGGTGGCATGGGTGGCCGGGTGGTGTGGGCCGAGGTGCCGTGGCCGGCCGAGCGAGACATCCCAGTGTCGGCGGTTGCTGCCACAATCCCCGATGGAGGTAAGCGACCAAATGACTGTCGATCCTTATCGGCGGGTGCTGGCGATCCCTGGCGTACGGGCGCTCATGCTCGTCGGGCTGGTCGCCCGGATCCCGGTGACCGCTGCGGGACTGACCCTGACCGTGCACGTCGTCAACAGCCTGAAGCTGGGTTTCTTTCAGGCGGGGCTGGTCGGCGCGGCTGTCACGGTCGGCACCGCCGTCGGCGCGCCGGTCTCCGGGCGGTTCGTGGACCGGCACGGCCTCCGGCCCGTCGTCGCGATCACCACGGTGGCCGAGGTGGCCTTCTGGGTGTCGGCCCCGTTCCTGCCCTACTGGCTTCTGCTGGGCGGTGCCGTCCTGGGCGGGGTACTGGCGCTCCCAGTGATGAGCTTGGTCCGCCAATGTGTGGCGGCGGCCGTCCCGGCCGAACAGCGTCGTGCCGGCTTCGCGCTCGACTCGATGCTCGTCGAGGTCGCGTACATGATCGGCCCGGCCCTCGCGGTCGCCTCCGCCACCGCGTTCGGCAGCGGCGCGACCATGGCCGCGGTCGGGATGGGCCTGGTCGGCTCCGGGGTGGCAATGCTGATCCTGAACCCGCCGACCCGCGCCGGGGACGACGAGGCCCCGGGCGCGGCCGTGCCGCGCCGGCAGTGGCTGACCCCCGCATTGTTCTCCGTGCTGGGGATCACCTTCGCGGCGACCTTTGTGCTGATCGCGACCGAGTTGAGCCTGGTCGCGGTCCTCAAGGCCGACAACGCCGCGCGGTGGAGCGGCCTCGCGATCGGACTGTGGTGCTTCTGGTCGCTGGTCGGTGGTTTCGTCTACGGCGCCCTGCCCCGGGGCTTCTCCCCACTGGTCATGATCGGCGCTATGGCGGCGCTGACCGTGCCTGTCGGCCTGGTCGGCAGCTGGCAACTGCTCTGCATGGCCATGATCCCGGCAGGGATCCTCTGTGCCCCCGCCCTGTCCACCACGGCCGACACTCTCAGCCAGTGGGTGCCCGCCGGCGCGCGAGGTGAGGCCATGGGCCTGCACGGCACCGCCCTCACCCTGGGTCTGGCCGTCTCCGCCCCCATCACCGGCTCCATCATCGACACCTACGGCACCCGGTGGTCCTTCGCGATCGCGGGCCTTGCCGGCCTCCTCCTCGTCATCCTGGCCATCCCGTTCTGGCGCCGCGCGCCCCAGCCCGCCCAGTCAGTGGTTCCCGAGCCCGCCGCGGCCTGATCTCCACCCCGGCGGGCGTCGTGCTCCCGGGGGTGGGGACAGCTAACCCGGTAGAGAGTCGGCGTCGGCCACCGAGAATCTCAGCCGCATGACCTCGCGCACCACACTGGTCCCATCTCAGCTACCGGGCGTTTCAGCTTCTGGATACCCGCCCACACCTGATAGCCGCGGGTAATAACGCGCCCGTCGTTCGGCGGCGTCCGCTCGGCGATCAGCCGAGACAAAATCGGTGTCGGGGCGTGACCTGCGTGTCTACGGTGGCCCGCATGATGACCTTCTTCATGGCGATCCGTCGTGTCCGGCTTCGGGCGGTCACGACAGGCGTGGGGCTGCCAGCCGCGTTGCTCCAGCGCGGCGCCCCCAAGGAGGCGCTGCCCTCGGTACTGGCGGCCAACGGCGTGATCGGGGTACTGGCGGTACCATTCGGCACCCTCCCCGGTGGCCCACTGGTGGACCTGATCGGGGCCCGCCAGGCGCTACTGCTGTCAGCCGTACTCACGCTGGCCACCGGCGGGGTGGCCGCACTGATACTGGCCGTGCAGCCGGCCCGGCGGCGACCGCAGCCCGCACTGACCGATCCACTGTGACGATCGCATCGGCCTCGACCTCGACCAGCAGCGCCGGATCGACCAGCGCGGAGACCTCGACGATGGTGGTGGTGGGCCAGACGTCGGCGAACAGCTCAGCGTGGATCTCACCGATCGCCTCCCAGGA
>JAOPYH010000150.1 GCA_025964715.1 Streptosporangiaceae bacterium
CATGCTCGGTGGCGGGGCCGCGACGACGCGATGACCGGCGTGCCACGACGCGGCTGCCAGGCGGTTGTCGCCACCCGGTTCGGCGGTCCCGACGTGCTGGCCTGCACCGAGGTCGTCCCGGCTCGTCCCGGACCGGGTGAGGTCCGGGTGGCCGTGCGGGCGGCGGGTGTGAATCCCGTCGACTGCAAGATCCGGCGCGGGGACGTGCACGGTCGGGATGTGACGTTCCCGCACCGACTGGGCGTCGACGTCGCCGGAGTCGTCGACGAGGTGGGCGAAGGGGTGACCACCTTCGGCCCCGGTGATCACGTCTTCGGCCGGGCTGCCGACGGTGCGTACGCCGAGGTCGTGACCTGCCGCGCCGAGGAGCTGTTCCCCAGGCCCGAGGCCCTCCCGTGGGACGTTGCAGGAAGCCTCGCCATCTGTGCCGAGACCGCCTACCGCACATTGGACATGGTGGGCTTCGACCGTGCCGGCGCACCCGGCCGGACCGTTCTCATCCATGCAGCGTCGGGTGGGGTCGGGCTCGTGGCTACCCAGTTGGCGTTGGCCCGCGGGGCGAGGGTAATCGGCACCGCCGGCGAGGCTCACCTGCCGCTGGTCCGATCCTTCGGCGGTCTGGCGACGACCTACGGGCCGGGGTGGACCGGCCGGGTAAGGGCGCTCGCGCAGGACCGCATCGACGCCGTCCTGGATCTCGCGGGCAACGGTGTGCTGCAGGATTCGGTGGAGCTCGTCGGAGACCCGGACGCCGTGGTCACCATCGCCGACCCGCGCGCGGAGCGGTTCGGCGTCCGCTATGCGCGCGGACTCCTGCGCCGGGTCCCCGTGCCGGAGGTCTTCGCCGACATCCTGCCGCTGGTGCTGGCGGGCGCCGTCCGGGTGCCAATCGCGGCGCGCTTTCCGCTGTCAGGGGCCGCCGACGCGCACCGGTTCAGCGAGGAGGGGCACCCGGGCGGTCGGATCGTCCTGATGGTGGACGAGGAGCAGCACCACGGGGGCGACGAGGCTGCGCTGCCGGGGCTCGGAACACGCCCATCGTTCCCTTGACACCCCCATCCGCTTCGGTAGAGTCGGCCTCGACGGAACATATGTTCTCTTCAGAGGAACGGTTCTGGCCGGTGACTCTGTTCTGGGCACCTGTGCGCACGTCCCACCCATCCCTCGACGTGGAGGTCACTTCGTGAAGCCGTCTGCCTTCACTTATCACCGGCCGGATGGCCTCGACGAGGTCATCGACCTGCTCGGCGCATCCCCCGACGAGACCAAGGTCCTGGCGGGTGGCCAGAGCCTCGTGCCGGTCATGAACTTCCGGCTGGCCACGCCGGAGCACCTGGTGGACGTCAACTCCGTCGCAGAGATGTCCGGGTGCGTCCGCGAGAACCACCACCTCCGCCTCGGCGCCCTGACGCGGCACAGCGAGTTGCTGGCTCGTCCGGAGATCCGGGAGCACTGCCCGCTCCTGGCGCAGGCCGCCGTCTTCATCGGCCATCCGCAGATCCGCACCCTGGGCACCCTGGGCGGCAGCCTGGCGCATGCCGATCCGTCCGCGGAGTTGCCCGGCGTCGCCGTGACGCTCAACGCCACGATGGTCGTGCGCGGCCCTGAGGGCGAGCGGCGGATCCCCGCCCACGAGTTCTTCGTCTCCCACTTCACGACCTCGCTCGAGACCGCCGAGGTGCTGACCGCTGTGGAGGTGCCCGTCTCGGACGGCCGGCGTGGTTCGGCATTCCTGGAGGTGGCCGCCCGGTACGGCGACTTCGCCATGGCCGGTGCCGCGGCCACCGTCGCCGTGGGGGAGGACGACACCGTGACCGAGGTCCAGCTGGCCTGCATCTCGGTGTCGGACACGCCGGTGCGGCTGTCCGAGGTGGCCACCGTGGTCGTCGGCCAGCGCCCGACACCCGACGTGCTCGCCGCACTCACCGAGAGCGTGCAGCAGAACCTCGATCCCCTGCCGAGCCTAAAGGCGTCGGCGGCCTACAAGAGACGAACGGCAGGTGTCCTGGCCGCCCGTGCGGTAGAGCGGGCATGGCGCCAGGCCACGAGGAGGAACTCATGACGCCGTCGACGACGGTCACTATCTCGGTCAACGGCGTCCAGCGCCAGTTGGAGGTCGAGCCGCGCACGCTCCTGGCCGACGCACTGCGCCGGGGCGCCGGCCTGACCGGCACCCACCTCGGGTGCGAGCACGGGGTGTGCGGGGCCTGCACCGTCCTCCTCGACGGGGAACCGGTGCGGGCCTGTCTCGTCTTCGCCGTGCAGGCGGAAGGCCGGTCCGTGGAGACCGTCGAGTCGCTGGCCGCGCCGGACGGCACGCTGAACTCCCTTCAGCAGAGGTTCCAGAACCACCACGGGCTCCAGTGCGGTTTCTGCACCCCCGGCATCCTCATGACGCTGACCGGCCTGTTCCGCGAGCAGCCCCATCCCGACGAAGGGGAGATCCGGGAGCACCTGCAGGGCCACATCTGCCGCTGCACGGGCTACCAGCAGATGGTCGATGCGGCAGTCGAGGAGTCCAACGCCAGCTTGGAGGAAGCACGATGATCGGTGAGTCGCGGGTCCGGCGCGAGGACCCCCGCCTCCTTCGGGGCCAGGGGCAGTACGTCGACGACATCGAGCTGCCGAACCTGGCCTACATGGCGGTCGTCCGCAGCACGCAGCCGCATGCGGAGATCCTCGGGATCGACGCGTCGGCGGCACGGGAGCTGCCCGGCGTCCTCGGTGTGTTCACAGCGGAGAACCTGGCGCCCATCAACCGCCATTTCCCCGTCCACCTGCCGCACAAGTCCCTGCGGGAGACCATCCAGACCGCGCTGCCCACCGACCGGGTCCGGTACGTGGGGGAGCCGGTCGCCGTCGTGGTCGCGGAGAGCCGCTATCTCGCCGAGGACGCCGCGGAACGGGTGGACGTCGACTACCGGCCGCTTGCCGGATCCGGACACCTGCAGGTGTCCCTGGGGATGGACACGGCCATCCACCCCGGGATCGACGACAACATCGCCGCCCACTTCACCCAGCACACAGGGGACGTCGAAACCGCGCTGCGCACGGCTGCGCACGTGCTGCGAGAGACCTTCTCGATCAACCGGGGCGGCGGCCACTCGATGGAGGGCCGCGCCGTTGCCGCCAAGTACGACGCGGCGCTGGGTGAGTACCTCGTCTGGGACGCCACCCAGACCCCCCACCAGGTGCGGGCGATCATCGCCTACTGCTACGGGATCTCCGAGGACAAGGTGCGCGTCATCGCCCCCCCGGACGTTGGTGGCGGGTTCGGCCCCAAGGCCGGCAAGTATCCCGAGGAGATCATCGTCCCCTGGCTGGCGAAGGAGCTCGGCCGACCGGTCAAGTTCATCGAGGACCGCTACGAGCACTTCCTGTCCTGCACCCAGGAGCACCTGCAGGAGCACGAGCTCGAGGTGGCGTACGACGACAACGGGTTGCTCCTCGGCCTCAAGGACGTCTTCCTGCACGACACCGGCGCGTACGCCAGCTCGCTGATCGTCCCGCTGATCGCGGGGACGACGGTGCCGGGCCCTTACAAGATCCCGAACATCCACATCGAGTTCAAAGCGGTGTTCACGAACAAGGTCCCTTCCAGCGCCGTCCGCGGCGCCGGCCGGCCGCAGGGCGTGTACGTCATGGAGCGGGTGATGGATCACATCGCCGACGCCCTGGGCCTGGATCCGGCGGAGGTGCGGTTCCGCAACCTCATCCAGCCGGACGAGTTCCCGTACCCGGTGGGCCTGACCTATCGGGACGGCAGCCCGCTCACCTACGACAGCGGCAACTTCCCGGGTTTGCTCCAAGGCGGACTGGACAAGATCGACTACGTCGGGCAGCGCAAGCTCCAGGCGGAGCGCCGCGCCGCCGGTGCCTACCGGGGTATCGGTGTCTCGGTGGCCCTGGAGGGCGTGGGTCTCGGCCCGTTCGAGGGGGCGACCGTCCGCATGGAGCGGTCCGGACGGGTGACCGCGATCATGGGAGCTCCTCCGCAGGGCCAGGGCTTCGAGACGACCTACGCTCAGATCGTCGCGGACGCGATGGGTGTCGATCCTGACTCCGTCGACGTCATCACCGGGGACACCGGCGCCATCCCGTACGGCATCGGGACCTTCGCCAGCCGGGTCATGGCGAACGCCGGCCCCGCCATGTCCATCGCGGCCACGGAGGTCAAGGAGAAGATCTTCCAGTCGGCGGCCGCGCTGCTCGAGGCTTCACCAGACGATCTGGAGATCGCCGAGGGAAATGTGCAGGTCAGGGGTACTCCGGGTGCGGGGATGCCGCTGGCCGAGGTGGCCCGCGTGTCCAACGTGGGCGCTCCGGGCGTGACGATGCCCCAGGGGACCGTGGCCGGACTGGCCGCCACCTCCTACTTCAACCCGTCGAGCGCCGGTTACTCCAGCTCGGTGCAGGTGTGCGTCGTCGAGGTCGACCCCGACACCGGCCAGGTGGAGATCCTTGACTGGGTCGTCGGCCACGACTGCGGCCGCGTCATCAACCCCCTCCTCGTCGAGGGTCAGGTGCTCGGCGGCATCGTGCACGGGCTGAGCAACGCCCTCTACGAGGAGTCGCTGTACAGCGAGGACGGCACGCCGCTGACCACGAGCTTCCTTGAGTACCCGATCCCGTCGGCTCGAGAGGTGCCGCGGATCGGGCTCTACAGCCAGGAGACGCTCAGTCCCCTCAACCCTCTCGGGGTCAAGGGTGCTGGAGAAGCAGGGACGCTCGGTGTCCCTGCGGTGATCGCCGGAGCCGTCGAGGACGCTCTGCGACCTCTCGGGGTCCGGATCGTCCAGAGCCCGTTGTCGCCCGGGTTGCTGGGCGACCTGATCGACGAGGCTCGGGGGGGCGCCGGAACGGCGGAGGCCGTGCCCGTCGCCTGACGTTTTCCGCGTCCAGCGGCTGCCCGGCGGTTCCCGCCCGGCAGCCTCCCCAGGAAAGGGATCTTGTGCCGGTCGTCTATCTCCATCCCATCGGTCTCGACGGCGAGATGTGGGGCTCCGCCGCCCTGCCGGGGGCGCTCACGCCGAGCTTCCCGGGGTTCGGCGGAACCCCGTTGGAGGGCAAGCCGACGTTCGAGCGCCTGGTCGACTTCGTGGCCGACGCCGTGCGCGGGCGGGGTCCGGTGGACCTGGTTGGCGTGTCGCTGGGCAGCATGGTGGCGCAGCACGTTGCCGTGCGTCGTCCTGACCTGGTCCGCTCGGTCGTGCTGGCCTGCGGGGGGATGGCGACGGTTCCGGAGGTCTCGCTGGAGCGCGCCGCGACCACCCGGCGCGTGCGCATGGCCGGCGTCCTGGTCAGCACTCTCGAGCGCTGGTTCAGCCCGGCTGTGCTGGGCGACGAGAGCCACCCAGGGGTGGCCTACGCGCGGGAGCGGCTGGTCACCGACTCCGCCGACGTGTTCGCTGCTTACTGGGAGGCGATGGCCGAGCACGACGTCCGCGCGCAGCTTCCCGGCCTCGAGGTCCCCGCGACCGTCGTGGCCGGCAGTGCTGACGTCTCCGTTCCGGTCGCCACGATGCGGGAGGTCTGCGACCTCATCCCGGAGGCCCGTTTCCAGGTGCTGGAGGGGCCGCACATGCTCCCCCTGGAGAACCCGTCCGGGTTCGCCGACGCGGTGGCCGCCCACCTGGCATGGGTGGACCGGTGATGCGGGCCGTGCAGGCCACGAGGTCGGGCGCTGCGGACGTGCTCGAGCTGGTCGACGCCCCCGAGCCGGAGCCGGCGCCTGACGAGGTGCAGATCCAGGTGCGCCTGGCCGGGGTCAACTTCGCCGACGTGAACGCCCGCCGCGGCACCTACGCCGCAGGTGCCGTCCCCGGGCCGCGGGGTTTCGGCCTTGAGGTGCTGGGCGAGGTCCGGTCCGTTGGGGGCGGGGTGCGCCGGTTCAGGACCGGTCAGCGGGTCGCCGGCTTCAGCAGCAGCCCGGGCTACGCGGAGGTCGCCGTCGCGCACCAGGACCTCGTCTGGGCTGTTCCCGACGACGTGTCCGACGACCAAGCGGCCGCATTCCCCGTGGTCGGCTGTACCGCCTATCACCTCCTGCGGTCATCAGCCCGTCTCAGGGAGGGCGAGCGCGTCCTGATCACGGCAGCAGCGGGCGGAGTCGGCACCACTGCCATCCAGATCGCCCGGCTCCTCGGAGCCGGCCTCGTGGTGGGGGCTGCGGGGTCCGGGGAACGGGCGGCGGCGGCGGTCAAGGCCGGTGCCGACGCGGGCATCGGGTACTCCGAGGGCTCCATGGCCGAGGCGTTGCGGGCGGTGACCGGCCGCAGCAGCGTGGACGTCGTCCTCGACGGCGTGGGCGGCTCCGTGCGCCGGGCAGCGCTCGAGTGCCTGGACCTCTTCGGTCGGCTGGTGCACTTCGGCAACGCGTCGGGGGAACCGGAAGAGTTCCCGCCGGCGCGCACCCTCCGGGAGCGGAACGTGGGTCTGCTGGGCTTCCACCTGCAGGCCCTGCGGGCGCACCACCGGGAGGTCCTCCGCGACAGCGCGGCCGCTTTGCTGGAGTGGCTCGGCCAGGGCGCTCTGCACGCGCACGTCGCCGACGTGCTGCCGCTCGGCTGTGCCGCCGAGGCCCAGCGCCTGCTCGAGTCACGGCAGGTCCGCGGCAAGCTCCTGCTGGCGGCGGACCGGTGACCGGGTGGGCCGGCGACCAGGCGACTGTCCGCCCGGGGGAGCGACGACGACTGATCGTCGGGGTGTCGGGATCCAGCGCGCCGCAGCTCGGCTACGTCCTCCTGCGTGCGCTGCAGGCCATCGACGAGGTCGAGACCCACCTGGTCCTGTCGCCGGGGGCCACGCGCAGCATCCAGGCGGAGATGGGTCTGGCCCCGGCCGCCTTCGAGGAGCTCGCCGACGTCGTCCACTCGCCCGGAGACCTGGCCTCGACGATCTCGTCGGGCTCGTTCGCGACCATGGGCATGGTAGTCATGCCGTGCTCGATGCGGAGCCTCGCCGCCATCGCGACGGGCAACAGCGGCGACCTGCTGACCCGGGCCGCTGACGTCTGCCTCAAGGAGCGTCGCCGGCTGGTGCTGGTCACCCGGGAGACGCCGCTGAACCTCATCCACATCCGGAACATGGAGACGGTCACGTTGGCCGGAGCGACGGTGCTGCCTCCGGTGCCCGCCTTTTACCACCGGCCGGCGACCATCGAGGACCTGCTGTCGCAGACGGTGGGCAAAGCGCTCGACCAGTTCGGCATCCAGCACCAGCTGTTCCAGCGCTGGTCCGGTTCCCCGGATCACTCCGTCGGCACGGTGGGTGGTCCCCGGTGATCCTGCCGCCTGACGTGGTCTCGCTGCTGTCGGGGACCACCACCGAGGACGAGTGGGAGGTCGTCCTGCCGCTGCTCACCGTCGACACCGACGGATACCCGCGCGTGTGCCTGCTCTCCCGGGCCGAGGTCGAGGTGCGCGGTACCGGCCTGGGTTGCGTGATCCGTGGCCGGCGGACGACGGCCAACCTGAGACGTGACGGCCGGGCGCTCCTCGTCGTCGTCCACGACCTCTCGGCTCATTACGTCCGACTCACGTTGCGGCGTGCCCGGGACGACGAAGGTTCCGCAGCGCTGAGCGTGGAGTTCTCGATCGACGACCACGAGGAGGACTCCCGGCAGACGCCGCTGCGCGCAATGACCTTCCTGGTGACTGCCCGAGTGCGCGAGAGCGAAGCGGCGGACTTCAACGAGGCACTGTTGGACCGCCTGTCCGAGACAGACTGACGTCGTCGCACCCGCCCGCCGGCCGGACCGGCTCGAAGGATCGAGGCCATGTGGACCTGCAGATCGCCGGCCGCCGGGCCATCATCTGCGCGTCGAGCCGGGGCCTCGGTCGCGCCTGCGCGGCGGCTCTGTCCGCGGAGGGTGTGGATGTCGTCCTCAACGGCCGTGACCCGGCCAGAGTGCAGCAGGCGGCCACCGAGCTGGCCGCCGAGGCCTCGTCACCCCCGTGGCCGCCGACATCAGCACGGCCGTCGGCCGGCAGGCGCTGCTCGATGCGTGCCCCGCGCCGGACATCCTCGTCACGAACAACGCCGGCCCCCGCCCTGGCGGGTTGGACCTCCTCACCGAGGACGACTTCGAAGCGGCGCTCGCCGCGCATTACCGGTCGCCCATCGCCCTGGTCCGCGCGGTGATCCCTGGGAAGCGGCAGCGCGGTTGGGGCCGCATCGTCGCGGTGACCTCGGCCATGGTGACCCGCCCCGGCCCCCACCAGCTGGCGTCAGCCGGTACCCGAACCGGGCTGTGGGCCGTGCTCAAGGCGCTTTCCGGTGTAGCGGCAGCGGACGGCGTGACCATCAACGCGCTGCTACGGGAACGGATCGACTCGCCTCGGCAGGAGCAGTTGGCGCACGTGGAGTCCCAGCGGTACGGGATCACCTACGCCGAGGCCCGGGCGCGTCAGGTGGCGTCCGTCGCGGCGCGACGGTACGGGGCGCCGGAAAAGTTCAGGGCCGCCTGCGCGTTCCTAAGCAGCGTCCCGGCCGGCTTCATCTCCGGGAATCTCCTCCACGTCGACGGTGGAAGTTATCCGGGCCCGTGCGAGAACGACGTGTCGGGACGGACGCACGGCGGCGCGCCTCCACGCCGTGGCGCCACCGGACACGAGGCAGTCACCGACCGACCTGGGAGGTTTCAATGCCACGACTGGACCTCGTTCCCGAGGAGTTCGCCGACGAGGTCGCCGACCGCGTGCGCGCTCGGCGCGGCGGCTCCCTCACGGCCCTGGACCGGTTGCTCCTGCACAGTCCTCCGGTCGCCGACGGATGGAACGAGCTGCTCGGCGCCATCCGTTCGCGCACGACTCTGGCGCTTGGCGTCCGCGAGCTGGTGATCTGCCGGGTCGCGGTGCTCAACGGTGCGGCGTACGAGTGGGCTGCGCATGCGCCGCTCTTCCTGGCCAGCGGGGGAACTGCCGACCAGTTGGAAGCGGTCCGCACCGGGACCGGCACCGGCCTGAGCCCTGTGCAGGCAGCCGCCCTGGACTACGCGACCGTGATGACCCAGCAGGTCGCCGTCCCCGACGAGTTGTTCGGTCGGCTGCGCGAGCACTTCGACGACCGGGGGATCGTCGAGCTGACGGCCACCGTCGGCGCGTACAACCTGGTCTCCCGATTCCTCGTCGCCCTGCAACTAGAGCCGGATGGCCCGGGGGACGGAACGCGGTCGTGAGGGGGACGGCTTTCCGCACGGGCCCCATGAAGACGATGGCAGCAGCTGCTCCAGGACGAGGGTGAGGACGCATGTTCCACGACGAGGTCGCACTGATCACCGGATCGAGCCGCGGCATCGGTCGCTCGGTGGCCGAGCGCCTGCATCGGGAGGGGATGACGGTCGCGCTCACCGCCCGCTCGGGTCAGGCGCTGCGCGAGCTGGAGAGTGACCTCCGCCGGGGCCCGGGCGCCGGCGAGGTCCTGGTCGTGCCCGGCGACGTGACGGATCCCGACAGCGTTGCGCAGGTCGTGCAGGCCACCGAGGACGCCTTCGGCGCCATCGATCTCCTCGTGAACAACGCGGGGACGGCCGAGGGCGAGAACGTGACGGTCCGGGACGCCGACCCGGAGGAGTGGTGGCAGGTGTTCGAGACGAACCTCCGCGGCCCGATGCTCTTCTGCCGGGCGGTGGCATCCGGCATGTCGGTGCGCGGCCGAGGTCGCATCATCAACATCAACAGCACGCGCAGTGTCCGCGCCGAGGCGACGCAGACGGCGTACGGGATCTCGAAGTGCGCGGTGGCGATGTTGACGCAGTCACTGGCGGCCGACCTCGCGGGGACCGGGGTGCGGGTCTTCAACTACAGCCCCGGGCGGGTCAGGACCGACCTCACCGGAGCCATGTACGCAGCGGCGGAACCCAAGGGGCAGTGGACCCCGATGGACAAGGCGGTCGACGGCGTGGTCACCGTCGCGCAGGGCCGGATGGACGAGCTCGCCGGGTTGTTCCTGCATGCGGACGACGCCTTCGAGGAGCTGCTCGCGCGGTCCCAGGAGATCGCATCGCACGGCGGCCGCACGCTCACGCTGGCGGAGGCCTATCCGGGCGACCCGCTGATGGCCCGGATCGCCGGTCAGCGCGCGACCGGCTCGCGGGGTACCTCCGATCGCGGTGGGCTGCTGGGTGCGGAGGTCGTCCCTGCCGGTTCGCCAGGCGGCCCCTCCTGAGGTCGCGGGACGGCGCCGGGAGCGTTCTGCCTCGACGGTCGCTGGTACCCCGGAACCGGTGGTCCTCCGCGCGCACTGCCTCGTCCCTGACGTCGCTTCCAGACGCCCGATGACCTTCCCGCGGGTATCGCCCCATCGGGCGCCGCGCACTCCGGCGAGCCTCCTTGTGACCCTTGACATAGGTCTGCCCCTGGCCGCAAACTTGGCGCACTAGAACAACTGTTTCGTTCAACGAAACGGAACGCGGCCGTAGTGGTCAGGAGCCGGGAGGGTCTGCGGCCGGCCCCGTTTCGTCGATGTGCACACCGTCGTTCGCCCCTACTTGCCAGGAGAAGTCGTGCGGGTACGTCTGACTCGTTTGATCGCCCCCTTCGTGGCGGTGCTGTTCCTTGCTGCCTGCGGCGGCTCGGGAGGGGGGTCGTCCGGCACGGCGGCGTCCGGAGGCTCGGCCGGCGGCAATGAGCCGTACACCGTGCGGTTCGGATCCGTTGGCGGCCTGACCGATGCGGGTCTGTACATCGCGCAGTCCCGCGGCTACTTCAAGCAGGAGAACCTCACTGTCCAGTTCAGCCGGATGGCCGGGGGCTCAGCCCTGACGACGGCGATCGCGACGCGGAACCTCGACGTGGCAGGGATCGCCGTGACGGCCGGGATGTTCAACGCCGTCGACCAGGGGCTCGGGCTCAGGATCGTGGGGGACAAGCAGAGCGTCCGCCCCGGCGTCGCGGCCACCCACTTCGTGGCCCAGCAGAAGTACATCGGGGCCTCCGTCGCCGACACGCTGCACAATCTCCGCGGCAAGACGGTCGCCATCACGGACAAGACCTCGGCATCCGCGCCGATCCTCGACTGGCTGCTGAACAAGTACGGCATGAGCCTCTCCGACGTGAACCTCCGGGCCCTCGGTTATCCGGAGATCACGGCGTCCTTGCTCAACGGCTCGCTGGACGCCGCGGTGGAACTGGAGCCGTTCCTGTCGCAGGCGCTCGCCTCGGGTCACGTCGTCGACGTGAGTGACCAGACCGAGGTCCTGCCCGCTACCGGAGCGACGACGGTCCCGCTGGTGTACAGCTCGAGTTTCATCGCCGACCACAAGAGTGCCGCCCAGCGATTCATGGTCGCGTACATGAAGGGCGTTCGGGACTACAACGATGCGATGTTTAAGAACGTGAAAAAGCAGCAGATCGTCTCCGTCATAGCGCAGGGGAGCGGCCAGCCCGAAGCGGTGGTCGACAAGGCCCATCCCGCCGGGCTAGACCCCAACCAGCAGGTCAGCGTGAAGTTCCTGGGTCAACTGGAGGACTGGTTCCAGAAGATCGGATCGGTCAAGAACCACGTCGATCCCTCGACCATCGTCGACGACTCCTTCGCCAAGTTCGCGGTCGACAAACTGGGCCAGTTCAAGCCCTGACGGGAGATCCACGCATGACGACATCGAATGCGGGAGTCGGAGCGTCCTCGGTCGTGCCGGACGAGATCCTCGCGCCGCCGGCGGAGCTCGCTGCCGATGTGCAGCATCTGACGAAGGTGTACTTCTCGCGGTCGGGCGAACCGGTGCTCGCGCTCTCGGACGTGTCGGTCGCCCTTCGCCGCCACCGGGTACTGG
>JAOPYH010000190.1 GCA_025964715.1 Streptosporangiaceae bacterium
CACGGTCAGTTTGTCGAAATGCTTCTCCTGCGCCACCGGCAGCGTGTTGGTGATGACCACCTCGCTGATCCGCGAGTTCTTCAGGATGTCGACGGCCGGACCCGACAGCACCCCGTGCGTCGCCGCCACGATCACCCGCTCGGCGCCCTGCTCGAACAGCGCGTCCGCTGCCTTCGAGATCGTGCCGCCGGTGTCGATCATGTCGTCCACCAGGATGCAGGTCCGTCCCTTGACGTGACCGACGACCTCGAAGACCTTGACCTGGTTGGCCACGTCGGGGTCGCGCCGCTTGTGGATGATGGCGAGCGGCGTGCCGAGCCGGTCGGTCCAGCGCTCGCAGACCCGGACCCGCCCGGCGTCCGGCGCGACCACGGTCACGTTCCGCACGTTCAGCTTGCTTTCCAGGTAGCCCGCGAGGATGGGCAGCGCGAACAGATGGTCCACCGGCCCGTCGAAGAACCCCTGGATCTGGGCGGTGTGCAGGTCGACGGTGATGATCCGGTCCGCCCCGGCGGTCTTGAAAAGGTCGGCCATCAGGCGGGCCGAGACCGGCTCCCGGCCACGGTGCTTCTTGTCCTGCCGGGCGTAACCGAAGAACGGGGCCACCACGGTGATCGTCTTGGCGGACGCGCGCTTCAGCGCGTCGACCATGATCAGTTGCTCCATGATCCATTGGTTTATGGGAGCCGTGTGGCTCTGGATCACAAAGGCGTCACTCCCGCGCACGGAGTCGAGGAAGCGCACGAACGTCTCGCCGTTGGCGAAGTCGTACGCCGCCGTCGGCGTCGGCTGAATGTGGAGGTTGTCCGCCACCTCGTCGGCCAGCTCGGGATAGGCCCGGCCGGAGAAGAGCATCAACTTCTTCTGCCCGGTCGCCTTGATGGCGCTCAACTTCTGCTCCCCACGATTACTGAAATTCATCACTTTTCCGCGGTCGCTTCCCTGGCTCGGCGCGCCGCCTCGGCGGCCGGGGTGCCGGCGCGTTTGCGCTCGACCCACCCCTCAATATTGCGCTGTCTCCCTCGTGCGACAGCCATCGCCCCTGGTGGAACGTCGCTGACGATGACGGATCCGGCCGCGGTGTAAGCGCCGTCGCCGATCTCCACCGGGGCAACGATCATGTTGTCGCTGCCCACCTTCACGTGATCACCGATCCGGCTCCTGTGCTTGGCCACTCCGTCGTAGTTGACGAAGACGCACGCCGCTCCGATGTTGGAACCCGCGCCGATGTCGGCGTCGCCGACGTAGGTCAGGTGGGGCACCTTCGAGCCTTCCCCGACCACGGCGTTCTTCAACTCGACGTAGGTCCCCACCTTGGCGCCGCGCGCGAGCCTCGTGCCCGGCCGCAGGTAGGCGAAGGGACCGACCTTGACCTCAGGGCCGATCTCGGCGCTGTCGCACACGGCGTTGACGACAGTGGCGTCCTCGCCCACCTCGGTGTCGGTGAGCGTGGTGTCCGGACCGATCTCGGCGCCGGCCCTGAGCAGGGTACGGCCGTGCAACCTGGTGCCGGGATGCAGCACGACGTCGGGCTCGGCAGTGACCTCCACGTCGATCCAGGTGCTCTGGGGGTCTATCACCGTGACGCCGTCGCGCATGTGCCGCTCGAGCAGCCGGTCGTTGAGCTGCCGCCGAGCCTGGGCGAGCTGCACCCTGTCGTTCACGCCCTGCGTCTCGACCCAGTCCGCGGCCTTGTGGGCGCCGGCGCGGTGGCCGTCCGCGCGGAGAATCTCGATGACGTCAGTGAGGTATTCCTCACCGTTGGCGTTGTCCGTGGTGAGCTGCTTGAGGGCGTCGGCGAGAAGCTCACCGTCGAAGGCGTACATCCCGACGTTGATCTCACGGATGGCGCGTTCGGCGTCGCCGGCGTCCTTGTGCTCGACGATCGCCCGCACGCCGCCGTCCTCGCCGCGAACGATCCGGCCGTAACCGGTCGCGTCCGGGATTTCGGTGCTCAGGACCGTCGCCGCGTTGCCCTCCTGCTCGTGGACACGGACGAGCTCCCGGAGGGTCTCGCCCCGCAGCAGCGGATGGTCGCCGTTGGTGACCACGACCGTGCCCCTGAGGGCGCCGACCTGCTCGACCACCATCCGCACCGCGTGCCCGGTGCCGCCCTGCCGTTCCTGGATCACCGGCTGGGCGTCGGGAGCGGTGTCCTTGAGATGTGCGATGACCTGGTCGCGGCGGTGGCCGACGACAACGATCAGGCGCTGCGGATCCAGCTGGCGTGCCGCGGCCAGCACGTGGCCGACCATGCTGCGACCGCACAGCTCGTGCAGGACCTTGGAGGTGCGGGACTTCATCCGGGTGCCCTCGCCGGCGGCGAGGACTACTACAGCGGCCGGGCTCACTTGAGGAGACTCCTCAGCGTCGCGTACGGGACAGTCGGGCTGCGCTAGAGGCACCTAAATGGCCGACGACCTGCGTAAACACGGGCCGCACCAGGCCGTAACCCGCCCGACACACGAAGGATACCGTCCGGCCCGGCGCTGTCATCCCGATAGGGCCATGGCCGCACGGTGATGGGTGCGGCCGCGGCTGGACCCGCGACGCCGGCCGCGCGAGCGCGGCCATGCGGCCGGGTGCACAAAAGTGTTCCGCCGCCAGGACTCGAACCTGGAATCTTCTGGACCAAAACCAGCTGCGTTGCCAATTACGCTACGGCGGAATGACTCGACGTCTCCTCCATTAAGGATGAGGGCCGGCCAAGCCAACGATACCGGCCTGGACAGGTGCGCCCACAACCGGAATCAGTCGTGTCCCCGTGATGGTGTGCCGCGCGCAGCCGGCGTGGAGCGCCCTGCGTGAAGGTAAGGAGGCTGATACCAATCCGCTATAAACGGCACTTCAGGGGCCCGAACACCGCGTATTCGGCCGGATTTCACCGAAGAGACCCTTGCCTTACCTACGCCATCGTAGGTTACGGTGGCGTAGGTAAGCTGGTCCCCAGAGAGAGCGGTATCCCATGACCGAAGCTCCAGTCCTCGATCCGCCACGCACCCAGCTCCGCCCCGAGATCGAGCCGGAGCCGACAAGCACGTTGGACCGCGTCCTCGTCGGCGTCTTCACCGGCATTCCTTTCGTGACGCTCCTCGCGGCCGTACCCCTCGCGTGGGGCTGGGGCCTGCTGGGCTGGACGGACATCGCCATCGCGGCCGTCTTCTATCTGCTCACGGCCGGCGGCATCACCGTCGGATTCCATCGCTACTTCACGCATGGATCCTTCAAGGCCGTACGCCCGCTGCGGATCGCGCTCGCGATCGCCGGCACCCTCGCCATCCAGGGCCCAGTGATCACTTGGGTCTCCGACCACCGCCGCCACCACAAGTACGCCGACAAGGAATCCGACCCGCACTCGCCATGGCGATTCGGCTCCGACTGGAAGGCCCTGGCCAAGGGGCTGGTGTGGGCGCACTACGGCTGGCTCTTCAACGGAGAGCGCACCTCTCAGGAGCGGTTCGCCCCCGACCTGCTCGCGGACAAGGACATCCGCCGGCTGGACAAGGCCTTCCCCGCGCTGGTGGCGGTGTCCTTTCTGCTGCCGGCCGCGCTCGGCGGCCTGATCACCATGTCCTGGCAGGGCGCGCTGACCGCGCTGTTCTGGGCCTCGTTCGTACGGATCTCCCTTGTGCACCACGTCACGTGGTCGATCAACTCCATTTGCCATACCTTCGGCAATGAGGACTTCCAGGTTCGCGACAAGTCCCGCAACGTGCCGTGGCTGGCGATTCTTTCTCTCGGCGAGTCATGGCACAACCTGCACCACGCCGACCCGACCTTGGCGCGGCACGGCGTGCTGAAGGGACAGGTGGACATCAGCGCCCGCGCCATCTGGGCGTTCGAGAAGCTGGGCTGGGCGACGGACGTGCGCTGGCCCAAGGCGGAGCGGCTCGCGGCAAGGCGTGCGCGCAGCTGAATCCGGTCGGCTGACCTCCGTCCCCTCCGTGCGGGCAGGGGCGACCTCCCCGGCCCAGAGGGGCGGAGGTCATCAGCCGGGTCCTTCGAAAGCACACGAAGTACGGGAGGATTCTGCTCTTCGGTGAAAGGCGGACCATCATAGATACCGTGTCTGAAACAGCGCCGCGGTCTCGCAGGAAGCGCATGACCGGCAAGGAGCGCCGGGAGCAGCTGCTCGACATCGGCCGGGCGCTGTTCGCCGAACGCGGCTTCGACGGCACCTCGGTCGAGGAGATCGCCGCCAAGGCCGGCGTGTCCAAGCCCGTCGTCTATGAACACTTCGGCGGCAAAGAGGGCCTGTACGCCGTGGTCGTCGACCGTGAGATGGAGCGGCTCCTCGCCGTGGTGACCAGGGCGCTGAACGAGGGCGGGGACTATCGCGACAAGCTCGAACAGGCCGCGCTGGCGCTGCTGGAGTACATCGAGGAGTGCAGCGACGGATTCCGCATCCTCGTGCGGGACTCGCACGGAGCCGCGGGCACGGGAAGCTTCGCCAGTCTGCTGAGTGAGATCGCCCACCGGGTCGAGCACATTCTCGGCCAGGAGTTCGCCCGCCACGGTTACGACGACAAGACCGTGCCGATGTACGCGCAGATGCTCGTGGGCATGGTCTCGCTCACCGGGCAGTGGTGGCTCGAGGTTCGTAAGCCCAAGCGCGAGGAGGTCGCCGCTCATGTGGTGAACCTGGCCTGGAATGGGCTGTCGGGCCTGGAGCCCAAGCCGAGCCTCGACCCGCGGCGGCGCCGCAAGGAGCGGGAGAAGTCCGAGAAGAAGGCCGAGAAGGCGGCCGCGAAGGCGGAGAAGACCGGGCGAAAGAACAAGAAGACCGAGGACGAGACCGTCGAGCCCACCTGTGCCGCTCAGCAGACGGAAAACCTC
This sequence comes from Streptosporangiaceae bacterium, assembly GCA_025964715.1. Taxonomy (GTDB): domain Bacteria; phylum Actinomycetota; class Actinomycetes; order Streptosporangiales; family Streptosporangiaceae; genus Actinomadura_C. The sequence goes on from JAOPYH010000190.1 coordinate 4,837, forward strand.
GGGCTCGCCTGAGCGAGGACGACCGAAAACTGTCCGACCCCGGCCCTAATGTTCGAACTCGAGTTCGAACGAAGGGTTGAGTGATGGACACTGCGGCATCGATTCCCGACCCCCGGGCCCCCGGCGTCCCGCGGACCGCTGTGGACTGGGCCGAGATCAAGCGCTTCGCCGACACCCTCTCCGCCATCGACCGCTGCGCCGTGCCGGCCGACCCGCTCACCCGGGCGGTGCACTTAGCGGTCGCGGAGCTGGACCGCGTCGGCGTCAGCGAGCCGACCAACGAACGCCTCGCCGAGCTCCTGGCGGCTCTGGACCTCGCGCTCGGCACGCTGGACCGGACGTTCCTCGACGCGGCCACCGCGCACGGGCTGATGGCCCTCCTCATCCGGGTCGACGACGCCAAGTCGCTGCTCGAGACGCCCGATTTCGGGGTGGTCGCCACCGACCAGCTCGCCGGACGGCTTCGCGAGCTGTACGGCGGGATCATCCGGCTCCGGGGCGCCTCCGCACGGCTGCACCAGGCCTGGCGGCATACCGGCACGTGTGCGGGGAGGCGGTCGTGAGCGAAGAGTCGCGGGATCGCAGGGCCGAAGACACGGTCGCCGACGACTACGCCATGACGTTCCTCAGCGAGCTCGACGAGGTCCTGTCGATAGTCGAAGAGATCCAGGGTGTCCGGGAGAACGCCTTCGGGCACGCGGTCCGCAAGGACGAGCACGTGCGGGACTTCCGCCGTGTCCTGTTCCGCCTGCACGTCCTCCTCGCCACCTGGGAACAAGAGGCCGACGCGGGCGGGTGACGTTTCGCCGGCCGGTGGCCGTCCGGTGCCCTTTGTCCCCCCGGGCGGCCACCATGGCGGGTCCGCGGCCGGCCCGCGCAGGGTCCGCTCCCCCCGGTGCGTCAGCGGATCCGCTGGGCGACGACGAACATCCGGCGGAACGGGAACACCGTGCCGTGCGGCCGGGCCGGGTAGGCCTCGCGCAGCCGGGCTCCGTACTCGCGCAGGAACTCGGTGCCGTCCGCAGCCTCCAGCGTGCTGAGCACGGGGCGCAGGGTCGTGCCCTTGACCCATTCCAGCACCGCGTCGTCGCCCTGCAGGACCTGCAGATAGGTCGTCTCCCAGGAGTCGACCCGGCAGCCGCGCGAGGCGAGCAGCTCAAGGTAGTCACCTGGCTCCGCGACGGGATCCAGCCGGGTCACGCCGGCAAGCCGGTCCCGCCAGCGCGGCGACGCACAGACCTCTCGCAGGAGCGTGTGGCTCGGTTCGCCGAAGTTGCCCGGCACCTGGAAGGCGAGCCAGCCGCCCGGGCCGAGCGCCTTGAGCCATCGCGGCAGCAGTTCCCGGTGGCCGGGAATCCAGTGCAGCGCCGCGTTGGAGATGATCACGTCGACCGGCGGGCCCGGCCGCCAATCGGCCAGATCTCCCAGCGAGAACCGCAGCCCGCCGGTGGCGTGCGCCTCGGCCGCCGCGATCATCTGGGGGGAGCTGTCGATCCCCTCGATCACGGCACCGGACCAGCGCTCGGCCAGCGAGGCCGTGAGTTCGCCCGATCCGCAGCCGAGATCGACCACGCTGCCCGGTTCGGCCGCGTGCACCCGGCTCACGAGCTCGAAGAAGGCCCGGCCGCGCTCGTCGCCGAACCGTCCGTACTGCTCGGGGTCCCACGTCGCGACGCTCGTGGACATCACCGGCCTCCCGCCACCGCTATGTTGGTGCCGACACAGTATCTCGACATCGAGACAGGTAGGCTGATCGACCGTGGAGGATGAGGTTGACCGGCTCGTCGTGGCCTGGCAGGAGGAACGGCCCGATCTCGACGTCGAGCCGCTGCAGGTCCTGAGCCGGGTGTCCCGGCTCGCCCGCCACCTCGATCGAGCCAGGCGTGCCGTCTTCGTCGCGCACGAGCTCGAATCCTGGGAGTTCGACGTGCTCACGGCACTGCGCCGTGCGGGCAAGCCCTATCAGCTGAGCCCCGGCCGCCTCCTGCGCGCCAACCTGGTGACCTCGGGGACCATGACCAACCGGATCGACAGGCTCGCCGCCGCCGGGCTCGTGGAGCGCCATCCGGACCCGCAGGACAAGCGTGGCGTGCTGGTCGAGCTGACCGAGGCCGGGCGCACGCGGGTGGACGGGACCTTCGCAGACCTGCTCGACCGGGAACGCGAACTCCTGGGCGGCCTCAGCGCGGCCGAACAGCGGCAGCTCGCCGGCCTGCTGCGCACGCTGCTCGTCCCCTTCGACGCCACGACCGAGTCACTCCCGCCCGCGTAGCGCGGTCCGGCCGGCGGCAGGACTCCGGCGAGGCGCCGTCAGGCCTCCAGATCGTCGGCGAGGAGCAGCCACTGCTCCTCGGTCTCTTCCCGTTCGGTCCGCACGGACTTGAGCTCGGTGTTGAGCGCCAGGAGCTTCTCGTAGTCGGTGGCGTGCTCCGCCAGCACCTGGTGCAACTCGGCCTCGCGCTTGCCCAGCTTGTCCAGCCTGCGCTCGAGCCGGTCGAGCTCCTTGCGGGCCTTCCAGCCCTCGCCGGCGCTCTTGGCCGTCCCGGCCGGCGCCCCGGCGATCCCTTCGGAGGTCCCGGCGGGCCCGGCCGGCTCCGTACTGGCAGTACGCCGCCGCTCGAGGTATTCGTCGACGCCACCGGGCAGCATCCGCAGCCCGCCGTCGCCGAGCAGCGCGACGACCTGGTCGGTGGTCCGCTCGAGGAAGTAGCGGTCGTGGCTGACGACGACCAGCGTGCCCGGCCAGCCGTCGAGCAGGTCCTCGAGCTCGGTGAGGGTCTCGATGTCGAGGTCGTTGGTCGGCTCGTCGAGCAGCAGCACGTTGGGCTCGCTCATCAGCAGTCGCAGGAGCTGCAGCCGCCGGCGCTCGCCACCTGACAGGTCTCCGACCGGCGTCCATTGCGCGTCGCCACGAAATCCCAGCCGCTCGAGCATCTGGCCCGCGGTGAAGTCCCGCTTGCCGACGGTGATCCTCCGCTTGACCTCCTCGACCGCCTCCAGCACCCGCTTCGCCGGGTCGAGCTCGGCGACCTCCTGCGAGAGGTGGCCGAGCTGCACGGTCTTGCCCCGTACGATCGTGCCGTCCGAAGGCTGCACCGAGCCGTCGAGCAGCCGCAGCAGAGTGGTCTTGCCGCTGCCGTTGACCCCGACGATCCCGATCCGGTCGCCAGGCCCGAGCCGCCACGTCAGGCGCTGGAAGATCTCGCGCCGTCCGACCTCGGCGGTCACGTCCTCGAGGTCGTACACCGTCTTACCGAGCCGGGCGGTGGCGAACCTGGTCAGCTCGACCTTGTCCCGCAGCGGCGGCTCGTCGGCGATGAGGGCCTGTGCCGCCTCGACCCGGAAACGGGGCTTGGACGTCCGCGCCTGCGGGCCGCGGCGCAGCCAGGCCAGCTCCTTGCGGAGCAGGTTCTGCCGCTTCTCCTCAGTCGACGCGGCGATCCTGGCCCGTTCGGCCTTGGCCAGCACGTAGGCGGAATAGCCGCCGTCATAGCGCTCAATGCGCCCGTCCACGACCTCCCAGGTGCGCTCGGTGACCTCGTCGAGGAACCACCGGTCGTGGGTCACGGTCACCACGGCGGATCGCCGGGACTTCAGGTGCCCGGCGAGCCACACGATGGCCTCGATGTCAAGGTGGTTCGTGGGCTCGTCGAGGATGAGGACGTCGCGCTCGGGGACGAGCAGGGCGGCCAGCGCCACGCGGCGCCGCTCACCACCCGACATCCCGTCGGGCAGGGTGTCGAGATCGAGGCCGTCCAGGAGGCCCGCGAGGATCTCCCGGGTCCGGGTGTCCCCCGCCCATTCGTGTTCGGGCCGGTCGCCGAGGACGATCTCGCGGACGGTCGCCCCCTCGGGGAACCGGTCTCGCTGGCTGAGATAGCCCAGCCGCAGGTCACGGGCGTGGGTCGCGCGCCCGTCGTCCGGTTCGGTCAGCTTCGCGAGCACGGAGACGAGCGTGCTCTTACCGCCGCCGTTGCGGCCGACGACGCCGATGCGCTCGCCGTCCTCGACGCCGAGGGACACCGCGTCCAGCAGCGGGCTGGGCCCATAGGCCTTGGTGACGTTCTCAAGATTGATCTGATTCACGACACCTCCAAGGCTAGTGGCTCGGCGCCATGAGTCGGCTCGGCGGTCAGAGCAGTGTTGCCCCGGGCACCGGGCCGTAGGCCTTGGCGACCGCTCGGGCGACCCCGATCCCCGACATGGCCTCCGCGAGATCGATCGCCTGCGACTCCGACTCGGCGAGGAAGGCGCAGGTCGGACCGGAGCCCGAGACCAGCGCGGCGATCGCCCCGAGGTCGCGCCCGGCGGACAGGGTCCGTCGCAGCGACGGACGGAGCGTCAGCGCCGCCGTCTGGAGATCGTTGCTCAGCGCCATGCCCAGCTCTTTGGCGTCACCGGTGACCAGCGCCGCCATCAGCCGCTCGGAGACCTGTGGCGGGGCGACCGGCCGGCCCTGGGCTGCCCGCAGCCGGTCACACTCGGCATAGACCGCCGGGGTGGACAGGCCCCCCTCGGCGAAGGCGAAGACCCAGTGGAACGTGCCCCCGGAAGGCACGGAAGTGAGGCGCTCTCCGCGCCCGAGTCCCACGGCGGTGCCGCCGGCAAGCGCGAAGGGGACGTCGCTGCCCAGGGCCGCCGCGAGCTCCGCGAGCTCCCGCGCGTCCAGTCCCGCGTCCCAGAGCAGGTTGCAGGCGACGAGAGCGGCCGCCGCGTCGGCGCTGCCGCCGGCCATGCCCCCGGCCACCGGGATGGCCTTGTTCAGCCGCAGTTCCACCGCCGGCTCGACTCCCGCCCGGCGGGCGAGCAGGCGGGCGGCCCTGGCCGCGAGGTTGTCCTCCCCGGTGGGCACCCCGGCGATGGACTCACCGCGAACGTGGACCCGGAGCTCCTCGGCAGGGGACGCGGTGACTTCGTCGAACAGCGAAACGGCGTGGAACACGTTCGCGAGCTCGTGGAACCCGTCATCGCGAATCGGCCCCACGCCGAGCTGCAGATTGACCTTCGCGGGGACGCGTACGCTCACGGATGCCACAGCCCGAGATCGTACGGGACCAGGGGCGGCCGGCCCGCCCCTGGGCCGCCTCCCGCTCCGCGTGCGGGTCGATCTTCGGTACGGTCTCCCTAAAGCGACAGCGTGAAAGGGCTTGCCCGGTGCAGGAGCAGAAGGGGCAGCCGAAGCCGCCCAGCGGCGCTGAGCCGCTCAAGTCCGGCGATCCCCTCCATATCGGAGCCTACGAACTGATCGGCAGGCTGGGAGAAGGCGGCATGGGCGCCGTCTACCTGGGCCGCGGCAAGGACGGCCGTCCGGTCGCCGTGAAGGTGATCCGCCCTGAGCTCGCCGCGGACCGGACGTTCCGCGACCGCTTTCGCGACGAGGTCACCAACGCGCAGAGGGTGGCGTCCTTCTGCACCGCGCACGTCATCGGCCACGGCGAGGAGGCCGGGCGTCCCTATCTCGTAACCGAGTACGTCGACGGCACGCCGCTGGACGAATACACCGAGACGCACGGCGCCCTGGCGCAGGGCACCCTGCACGGTGTCGCGGTCGGCGTCGCGGCCGCGCTCACCGCCATCCACTCCGCCGGGCTGATCCACCGCGATCTCAAGCCGGCGAACGTGCTGCTGTCGGTGTCCGGTCCCCGGGTCATAGATTTCGGCATCGCGCGCGCCACGGACGCCTCCGTGAAGCACACCCAGACCGGCTTCGTGATGGGGAGTCCCGGCTGGATGGCCCCCGAGCAGGTGATGCGAGGCGAGATCGGCACCGCCGTCGACATCTTCGCCTGGGGCACGCTGGTCGCCTTCGCCGGGACCGGTCGCCACCCCTACGGCGCGGGCACGCTGGTCACCATGGCCGCCCGGGCACAGAACAACAGGCCCGACCTGGACGGCCTGCCGGGGGAGCTGCGCGGGCTCGTCGAAAAGGCCCTGGACCCGGAGCCGCACCGCAGGCCCACCGCCCAGCAGCTGCTGCTGTCCCTCGTCGGCGGGACGGGCACGCCGGCGGACTCGCGCGGGGCCCAGGCGGCGGCGGACCAGGAGCTCGACCGGACGTGGGGCCCCGAGGTCCTGCGGCCTGCCATGAGCCCGCCGCCATGGGTCCCCCCGTCACCGCCGCACGGCTTCCCGATCCCGGCCCGTCACTACACGCCCCCGCCGGCTCCCCCGCCCGCTCCGTACCCGGCCTCTCCTGCGCCCCGGATGGCGGCGCCCGCGTACGGGCAGCGACGTATGCCGCGCCGCCCGTACGGCTGCCTGCTGTCCTGTGCCGTCATCGCCGCCGTGCTTGTCCTCGGAACCATCATGATCGGCGTCGCGTCCTTGTTCACCGGGTGAAGTTAGCCAGCAGGCGGCGAAACACCTACTCGAAGCGCTGAGGATCGTCAGCACAGGTGAGTCCGGCCTAGGGCCTGGGGCGGTGTTCGGCGATGCGGGCGAAGGCGGTGACGTCGAGCGCCTCGCCGCGCTTGACCGGGTCGACGCCGGCCGCGCGCAGGGCCACTTCGGCCGCGGCCGCCGAGCCGGCCCAGCCGGCCAGTGCCGCCCGCAGGGTCTTGCGGCGCTGCGCGAACGCGGCGTCGATCGCGCCGAACACCTGCGTGCGGGAGACCGACGCCTCCGGCGGCTCCCGGCGGGTGAAGGCCACAAGGCCGGAGTCGACATTGGGCACCGGCCAGAAGACGCCCCTGCCGACCGGGCCGGCCCACCGGGCCTCCGCGTACCAGGCCATCTTCACCGAGGGGATCCCGTAGATCTTGCTACCTGGTGCGGCGATCAGCCGGTCGGCCACCTCGGCCTGCACCATCACCAGGCCGTGCCGGAGCGTCGGCAGCGTGGCGAGCAGGTGGAGCACGACCGGCACCGCGACGTTGTACGGAAGGTTCGCGACGAGGGCGGTCGGCCCGGGCCCGGGCAGTCCGGTCATCCGGAGCGCGTCGGCCTGCACGACCTCGAGCTTGCCGGCGAGTTCGGGTGCGCGGTCGGCGACTGTGTCCGGCAGCGCCTGTGCCAGGGTGGGGTCGATCTCCACCGCCACGACGCGCTGCGCCTCCGGTAGCAGGCCGAGCGTCAGCGATCCGAGGCCCGGCCCGACCTCCAGGACCACATCATCAGGACCGACGCCGGCCGAGCGCACGATGCGGCGCACGGTGTTGGCGTCGATGACGAAGTTCTGGCCCAGTGTCTTGGTCGGCCGGATGCCGAGCCGCGCGGCCAGCCGCCGTACGTCCGCCGGCCCGAGCAACCCTGCCTGTGTGTCCCCCACCGGCCTAGTCTGTCAGGCTTGGTCAGCTGAAGAGCAATCTGCCGCAGCTGGGCCACTGTCCCTGCCACCGGCCGTGCACGCGGTTGTAGAGCAGCTGTGCCCGGTAGGTCTGCTCGGCGGCGGTGGCGTCGGACGGTTTGCCGCTGCCCCCGGCCGAAGCCCATGACGACGTGGAGAACTGGTAGAGGCCGTAGTAGCCGGCCCCATTGACCGCCCTGGGGTTGCCGTGCGACTCGCACTCGGCCAGCGCCTTCCAGTTGAGCCGCGCCGCCGCCCCACCGACCGGTGCGCCCTTGGTGCCGACCTCCAGGATCCGCGGCTCGGGGCGGCGCTTGACCACCTGCGCGATGATGGCCTTCACCTTTTTGCCATGGCGGCGGACATAGGCGGTCCGGACGACCTTGACGCCGGGACGGCCCTTGCGCAGGACCTTCTCGTCCCAGACGTACATGGCCTTGTTCTTCTTCTTGACCGTCGGGGGCGGGACCTGCACGACCTTGGTCACCGGCCTGGACAGCAGCCTGACGACCTTGATCATCGGTGCGGTCGGTCCGTCGAGGCCCGGGTGCACCAGATCATAGGGACCGACCCGGATGCCGAGCCGGGTCAGCACCTCGCGTACGGTCCGGCCCGTGGTCATCGTCTCCGTGCGGGCACGATCCACGAAGACCACGACCCGGACCGGCGTCGGGGCTCGCTTGACCGCGTCGGTGCTGGCCACGTCGCGCTTCGCCGGGCCGTCACCGTTGAAGAACATGGCAGCGGAGGTCACCGCCACCACCAGCACCGCGGCGATGCCCGCGACGAAGATGACGACCTTGGGGGAACGACGACGCACCTGTCCTCCGGACGTTCGGCAGCCCCCCGGTACCAGCCGAGAAGAGTACGGCCACCGGGTGTCGCGCGCCACCGATTCGCCGAAACGGCATGGACGAGCAGACGACCTAGAAGACAGTCGCGGCGCCGTCCCACCAAGGGTGGCCTACCAGGGGCCGAAGAGGCGGTCGCCGTTCGCCGCTATGGCCGTGCAGAGCTCGGCGAGGTCGACCTCCTTGACCTCGGCCAGGCACCGGACCGTCGTGGGGATGAGGTAGGAGGCGTTGGGCTTGCCGCGGTACGGGACCGGGGTCAGGAACGGCGCGTCGGTCTCGACGAGCAGCAGGTCCAGCGGCGCCACCTTGGCCGCCTCCCGCAGCGGCTCGGCGTTCTTGAAGGTCACGTTGCCCGCGAAGCTCATCGCATAGCCACGGTCCGCGCACACCCGGGCCATCTCCGCGTCGCCGGAGAAGCAGTGGAAGACGACCTTGTCCGGCGCGCCCTCCTCCTGCAGAATGCGGAGCACGTCGTCGTGGGCCTCGCGATCGTGGATCATGAGGGCCTTGCCGGTCTGCTTGGCGATGTCGATGTGAGCCCGGAACGAACGCTGCTGGTCCTCGACCGGCGCCCAGTCGCGGTAGTAGTCGAGGCCCGTCTCGCCCACCGCGACGACATGCGGCCGTGCGGCCAGCTCGGCGATGTCCTCCAGCACGTCGTCGCGGACCCCCGTGGTCTCGTTGGGGTGGATCGCCACGCCCGCGTAGACGTCTCCGTGTTCGCACGCGACCTGGGTGCCCCAGCGGGACGACTTGAGGTCGCACCCGATGGTCACGACCCGCCGTACGCCCACGGCGTGTGCGGCCGCGATCGCGCGCGGCACCGGCAGGTCGAGCAGGTCCAGGTGGCAGTGGCTGTCGAAGACCTCGACAGGCAGGCGCTCGGGCAACGGCGGATAGGCCGCGCCCTGGAAGCCATCGTCGCCTCGTGAGCTGTTCATTGGTCTCTCCACTGGCCGGCCGGCCTCCTCGGACGCCGCGCTGGCGGACTCGCCCACGTTCGATCCTCCCAGCGAGCCACCGTTCAAGGCTGTTCCAGGCGGGCCAGTTCCTCGTCGACAATCTTCGGGTCGAGCTTGGTGAACAGCGGGGTGGGCTTGGTCAAAGGCGTGCCGGCCTTGATGGGCCGGTGCTCCCACCGAGCCTCGTCGTCGTAGTCGCCCGTGATCACCGGGTATGAGGTGCCGTCCTCGTCCACCTCCCTGATCTCCGGCATGCCGGACCACCGCCCGTCACCACCGAGCATGCTGTGGATCTTGTTCGACGAGGTCGGCAGGAACGGGGTGAGCAGGGTCTTGGCGTCATCGACCACCTGCAGCGCCACGTGCAGGATCGAACCCTTGCGGTCCGCATCGTCCTTGATCTTCCAGGGCTCCTGCTGGGAAAGGTAGGCGTTGGCGTCCCGTACGACGTCGAACGCCTCGGTCACGGCGTTCTTGAACCGCGACCTGCCCAGCTCCGCGCCGACGGCGGAGAAGGCGGAGCGACTGCGCTCGAGCAGGGCCCGGTCGGCGTCGGTCAGGTCACCGGCCTCGGGGATCGCGCCGAACTCCTTGGCCGCCATCGTCACCGACCGGTTCACCAGGTTGCCCCACTGGGCGACGAGCTCGTTGTTGTTGCGCTCGAGGAAGTGCTGCCAGGTGAAGTCGGTGTCCTGGTTCTCCGGGCCGGCCACGGCGATGTAGTAGCGCAGGGCGTCGACGTCGTAGCGCTCCAGGAAGTCCCGGACGTAGATCACTACCTGCCGCGAGGAGGAGAACTTGCGGCCCTCCATGGTCAGGAACTCCGAGGAGACGACCTCGGTCGGCAGGTTCAGCTTCCCGAGCGAGCCCGTGTCGCCGCCCTTGTCGCCCTCGCCGGCGTAGCCGAGAAGCATCGCCGGCCAGATCTCGGAGTGGAAGACGATGTTGTCCTTGCCCATGAAGTAATACGAGAGCGCCTCGGGGTCCTGCCACCAGGCCCGCCACGCCTCCGGGTCGCCCGACCTGCGCGCCCACTCCACCGAGGCGGAGAAATAGCCTATGACGGCGTCGAACCACACGTACAGCCGCTTGTTGGCCTGGTCGCGCCAGCCGTCCAGCGGGATCGGCACGCCCCAGTCGAGGTCACGGCTGATCCCCCGGGGCTGCAGGTCGTCGAGCAGGTTCAGCGAGAACTTGAGCACGTTCGGCCGCCAGTCGCCCTGCTTGGAGCGCAGGTAGGAGCCGAGCACCTCAGTGAACGCGGGCAGATCCAGCATGAAGTGCTCGGTCTCGACGAACTTCGGCGTCTCGCCGTTGATCCGTGACCTGGGGTTGACCAGGTCGATCGGGTCAAGTTGGTTGCCGCAGTTGTCGCACTGGTCGCCACGCGCGCCGTCGTGGTGGCAGATCGGGCAGGTGCCCTCGATGTAGCGGTCCGGGAGGGTACGGCCGGTGGAGGGCGAGATCGCGCCCATCGTCGTCTTGGGGAAGATATAGCCGTTGTCGTACAGACCCTTGAAGACCTCCTGGACGACCGCGTAGTGGTTGCGCGTCGTCGTCCGGGTGAACAGGTCATAGGACATACCGAGACCGTGCAGGTCATTGACGATGACCCGGTTGTAGCGGTCGGCGAGCTCGCGGGCCGGGACGCCCTCGTTGTCGGCCTGCACCTGGATCGGCGTGCCGTGCTCGTCGGTGCCGCTCACCATCAGAACCTTGTTGCCCGCCATCCGCTGGTAGCGGCTGAACATGTCGGAGGGCAGCGCGAAGCCGGATACGTGCCCGATATGGCGGGGCCCGTTGGCGTACGGCCAGGCGGGCGCGGTCAGGATGTGTCGGCCAGACGAGGACATGTCACAAGCCTAGAGGGCTTCCCATGCTGACTCGCGCCAATATCCCCCCGACCGCGTCGGCGCGCCGGATCAGCCGATCAGCCGGGCGGGATCGTCAGCGGCCGGCCGTCTCGTCGGCGTGCTCGGCGGCGACCCTGTGGGCGGCGGCGTCGACCAGGTCCGCGGCCTCGTCCGCCGGGTCGCTCAGCGGCGGGTGCGAACGGCGCCGGATGCCGAGGATGCTGACGAACAGCGAGGCGAACACGGCCTGGAAGCTCATGATGAGACCGGTGGCCGACGGCACGACCATGCGGATGGAGTGCCGGGGGTCGAGCTCGCCGAAGTTGTTGACCTTCCAGTGCAGCAGCGAGGCCAACATGCCGACCACACCGGCCAGGGCCAGCACTCCGCCGATGACCAGGCCCCGCTCGAGGCTCCACCAGTCGATGATCTTCTGGACGCGCTTGTCGTGCGGGAGGAAGCCCTCCTCCATCGCATAGACCTTGGTCAGCAGCGCGAAGAGCACCGCCTGGAAGCCGATGACCAGCGCCGCGGAGGCGCCCACGAGCGTGTCGACGTCGAAGGCGATCTCACCGACCCGGATGGGGCCCGCGGACAGGGCCACCCCGACGATGAGCCCCAGGCTCATGAGGAGCAGCCCGGGGATCAGGAACAGCCACCGCGGGCTGTAGAGCATGAGGAAACGAAGGTGCCGCCAGCCGTCCCGCCAGGTGCTCAGGTGCGGCGGCCGGGTGCGGCCGTCGGGCGACAGGGTGGTGGGGACCTCGCGGATATCGAACTTCGCGAGTGTGGCCTTCACCACCATCTCGCTGGCGAACTCCATGCCGCCGGTCTGCAGCCCCAGCCGCGCGATCGACTCCTTGCGGAAGGCGCGCAGCCCGCAGTGGAAGTCGCCGATCTTGCTGCCGAAGAAGAGCCGCCCGACGAAGCTGAGGACCGGGTTGCCCAGGTAGCGGTGCAGCGGAGGCATGGCCCCCGGCGCGATCCCGCCCTTGAACCGGTTGCCCATGACCAGGTCGGCGCCGTCCCGCAGCTGCTCCAGGAACGGCATCAGGGTGGTGAAGTCGTAGGAGTCGTCGGCGTCGCCCATCGCGACGTAACGTCCACGGGCGGCGCGGATGCCGCCCATGAGAGCGTTGCCGTAGCCCTTCTCGGTCACCGCCACCACACGGGCTCCGGCGTCCCTGGCGAGCTGCTGGCTACCGTCAGTGCTGCCGTTGTCCGCGATGATGACCTCGCCGTCGATGCCCTGCGCGGCAAAGAAGTCGATCGTCTTGCGGACACAGGTCTCGACGGTCTCGGCCTCATTCAGGCACGGCATTACAACGGAGAGTTCCACACGGTCTCCTTCGTTACCCCCGGATCACCGACTGCGGGGCTTCGACTAGCCTCGATGCGTTCCGAGGCGGGGTATGTCTCGTACATCATGCCCGCCGCCGCGAGCGGATTCGGCTGGCTCTTGGCAAGAGCTTCCGGATCGTGTTGCGAAGTTGCAACCTTAAGACCCACATTAGGGGGTCCATGGACGGCAGGGTGGGAATCAGCATACGGGCAACGCGGCCCGGGAGAGTCGACGCCGGTTGAGCAGCATGGGGCAGCAGCATGGAGGAGGGTCCGCCGTGGCGGGGGCAGCGCCGGATGAGACCGTGCTCGAGACTGAGACCGTGCTCGAGAAGGTGACGGCCGCCGTACCGACGGCCGAACCGGCGGCACCGACCGGAACCGGAGCTCCGAGCACCGAATCCGCGGTCAGGGCGGGTGCCGCGGCACCCGGAACGCCGGCCGCCCGCCGGGTCCGTGGCCTCGGTTTCTGGGCCCTCGTGGGCCGGCATCGGCCCCTCACGGTGGTTCTCACGGTGGGCGCGCTGCTGCGGGTCGTGACGCTGCTGGGCTACCGGCCGGCGATGTGGTTCAACGACTCCTTCGACTACCTGCACGTGGCCATGCGGCCCTACCCGCATCCGATCCGGCCGGACGGCTATTCGTTCCTGCTTCTGATCCTGCGGCCCTTCCACAGCTTCGCGCTGGTCGTGGCGATCCAGCACCTCATGGGCCTGGCCATGGGCGTCATGATCTATGCCCTGCTCCGGCAGCGGTTCGGGCTGCCCGGATGGGGCGCGGCGCTGCCCACGATCCCCGTCCTGCTGGACGCCTATCAGATCCAGCTCGAGCACGTCATCCTCTCGGACGTCCCCTTCACGTTCCTGGTGGTCTCGGCCGTCACGCTCCTGCTGTGGTGGGCCAGGCCGTCGTGGAAGGTCGGGGCCGCGGCCGGGCTCATCCTCGCGCTGGCCACGCTGACCCGCTCGGTCGGCATGCCCGTCCTCGCGGCCGTCCTGGCCTTCATGGTCCTGCGGCGGATCCCGTGGCGAGTGACCGCGGCCTTGATCGGGGTGTGCGCGGTACCTCTGCTGGCGTACATGGGCTGGTTCCAAACCAGCCATGGAAAATTCACCATGACCGAGAGCAGCGGGATCTTCCTCTTCGCCCGGGTCTACAAGTTCGCCGACTGCGACAAGATCAAGCCGCCGGTCGAGGAAATGCCGCTGTGCGTGCTGTCCAAGAACCGGCTGCCGTTCTCCCAGGACGGCATCTGGAACCGCAGCTCGCCGCTACTGCGCAATGAGCCCGAGCGTTTCACGCCGCGGCAGAACGTCCTGGCCGGCGACTTCTCCAAGCGGGCCATCCTGGCTCAGCCGGACGACTACCTGAGGGTCATGGCGGGCGACTTCTTCAGGGTCTTCAAGTGGAACCGGACGATCTTCCCCGACTGGGCCACCTACGCGCAGTACGAGTTCAGCCCGCAGTCGTCGGACCTGCCCCAGTGGCGGATGAGCCGGGACGCCACCGCCGCGCAGGAGGCCGCGCAGTACGAGCAGGGACGCGCCAGGCCCAAGGTCGTGGAGCCGTTCGCCGGGATCATGCGCCGCTATCAGGACTACGCCTACCTGCACGGCACGCTGCTGGGCGTGATCGTGCTCATGGGGCTGGTCGGGCTCGGCGCGTTCTGGCGACGCTTCGGCGGGGCCGCGCTCCTGCCGTGGATGACGGCCGTGGGGCTGCTGCTGGCGCCCGCCGCCACCGCCGAGTTCGACTACCGCTACGTCCTTCCGGCGGTGCCGCTCGCCTGCCTGGCCGCGGCACTCGCCTTCACCCCCGAGGCCCGGGAACGCCTCCGCCGCGGTGTACGGACCCTCCCCCGGCCGCGGCGGCGCGACCGCTCGGCCGAACGGCCTCGCCAGGAGCAGGAGCCGGACAAGGTGGCCGAGCCGGTCGCCTCCTGACCGATCTGGTGGACGTCAGTAGGCGTGCAGCCGCCGGAGCCGGAACAGCAGGTCGAGATCGTCCACCCGCTGCGGCCTCGGCAGCGGCCGGCGCACCACGGTGGTCCTCGATGGGAAGGTCTGGACCGCACAGCCGTGGCAGACCGGGCACATGAGTTCCGTCCACGGCGACGTGCTGCACTGGCCGTCGTGGCGGTAGCCCACCGCGTCCCCGCCATGTCCGTCCGGTACGTACCAGACCTCGTAGCTTTCCTGCCATTCGTGCAGGCAGGACAGGCATTCGTAGCGCCAGACCTCGAGCGCGATGAGTGGCTCACGCATGGCACTCATTCCCTTGCGGAGGGTTCACCCCACTGTGGACCGCTCCATTCAATGTGGCCCCGTCCGGTGCGGCCTGTCAGCCCATGTCGAGCTTTTGTAGTGTGGCGCCGGAGCCGGGGTTTTATCCCCGGGCGGCCACCACGGCGTCGTAGACCACGCGTTTGGGCAGGTGGTTGTCCTTGGCGACGTCCGCGATGGCCTGCTTGCGCGGCAGCCCCGCGGCCTCCCGCGCGGCGACCTCGGCGGCGAGTTCGCCGGGGTCGGAGATGGCCGGACGCTCCGGCGCTCCGGCGACCACGACGGTGATCTCCCCCCTGACGCCCTCCTCGGCCCACGCCGCGAGCTCCCCGAGCGGGCCCCGCCGTACCTCCTCATAGGTCTTCGTCAGCTCACGGCAGACGGCGGCGCGGCGGTCCGTCCCCAGCGCGCCGGCCATGGCGCCGAGGGAGGCGGCGAGCCGATGCGGGGCCTCGAAGAAGACCATGGTGCGCGGCTCGGTGCTGAGCGACTCCAGCCGGGACGACCGCTCGCCGGGTTTACGCGGCAGGAACCCCTCGAAGCAGAAGCGGTCCGTCGGCAGACCGGAGATGACCAGCGCGGTGGTGACGGCGGACGGCCCCGGCAGGACGGTGACGGGCACGTCCTGGTCCACCGCCGCGACCACGAGGCGATAGCCGGGGTCGGACACGCCGGGCAGTCCCGCGTCCGTGACGACGAAGACGTCCCGGCCGCTCAGCAGGTCCCCGACGAGCTCCTGTGCCCGGGCGCGTTCGTTGGCGTCGTAATAGGACACGATCTTGGCGTTGAGCTCCACGCCCAGATCGGCGGCGAGCCGGCGCAACCGACGGGTGTCCTCGGCGGCGATGACGTCGGCGTCCCGCAGCGCGCTGCGAAAGCGATCCGACGCGTCGTCCGGGCGCCCGATCGGCGCCGCGGCCAGGATCAGGGTGCCCTTCTCGTTGCTCGTCACAGGACAATTGTCCCGGCAATCGAAAGGGCGGGCGACCGGGCGTCCGGCACCGCCGCCGTGGTCCTACGGACTCACCGGCCCGGCGCCCGTACGATATGCGAATGGCGACGACCGAACTCGGGCCGATGACCAAGAGCGTGGAACGACGCCGCCCGCCGTCGATGCGGGACTGGCTGTCGGTGCCGATACCGGGCGTTCCGCTGCTCGGCTGGATCGGCCCGCTGATCATCACCGCGTTCGCCGCCTTCCTTCGGTTCGACCGGCTCTCGGTCCCGGCCGCCGTGGTCTTCGACGAGACCTACTACGCCAAGGACTCCCTGGCGCTGCTGAAGTTCGGGTATGAGCACAACACGGTCAAGGACGCCGACTCGATCCTCATCCACCAGGGCGCCAGCGCCGCCCACAGCCGGATCTGGGCCGACGGCGGCAGCTTCGTGGCCCACCCGCCGGCCGGCAAATGGATGATCGCCATCGGCGAGTGGCTCTTCGGCGCCACCCCCTTCGGCTGGCGGTTCATGGCCGCCCTCATCGGCTCGCTGTCCGTGCTGGTCCTGTGCCGCGTAGCGCGCCGCATGACCGGCTCGACCCTGCTCGGCTGTGCCGCCGGCCTCCTGATGGCCTTGGACGGCCTGCACCTGGTGTCGAGCCGCACCGCGCTGCTCGACATCTTCGTGATGTTCTGGATCCTCGCCGCCTTCGCCTGCCTGGTCGCCGACCGTGACCGCTCGCGCGCCGCACTGGCGGCCAAGCTCGGACCCGGAGACGAAGCCGGGTTCGGGCCCTTCGTGTTCCACGGCTGGCGCGTCCTGGCCGGCCTGTGCCTCGGCCTCGCCTGCGCGACCAAGTGGACGGGCCTGTTCTACGTCGTGGTGTTCGGCGTCATGGCCGTGATCTGGGACCTCGGGGCGCGGCGGGCGGCCCGGGTGCCGCGCCCGTACGCGGGCACCCTCGCCCTCGACGCGGTTCCGGCGTTCCTGTCGCTCGTGGTGGTCGCGCTGATCACCTACATCGCCACATGGTCCGGATGGATCTTCAACGCCGGTGGCTGGGGACGCGGCAAGGTCGCGAGCAACGTGCTGATGCGCCCCTTCGAGGCGATGCCCGATCTCTGGCGCTATCACACGGCGGTGTGGAACTTCCACACCACCTTGCACGCGAAACACCCGTACCAGTCCTGGCCGTGGGACTGGCCGGTGCTGCATCGTCCTGTCGCGTTCTTCTACACCGAGCCGAAGACCGGCTGTGCCGCGGCCAAGTGCTCCCGCGAGATCCTCGGCATCGGCACGCCCTCGATCTGGTGGGCGGCCCTGGTGGCGCTCCTCCTGCTCACCTTCGTATGGCTGCGGCGCCGCGACTGGCGCGCCGGGGCGATCCTGCTCGGCTATCTCGCCGGGTGGCTGCCCTGGTTCTACTACGCGCTGGACAAGCGGACGATGTTCCTGTTCTACGCGATGCCGATGCTGCCGTTCATGGTGCTCGCGATCGTCCTGTGCCTCGGCATGCTGATCGGCCCGGCCCGCGACACCGGTCCGCGCCGCGTCCTCGGCACGGCCGCGGCCGGCGCCTATGTCCTCGTGGTCCTCGCCAACTTCCTGTGGTTCTATCCCGTGCTCGCCGCCAAGGTGATCCCCTACACCACCTGGCGCGAGATCGTGCGGTTCCACAGCTGGATCTGACGGCGCTTTCCGGAGCCGTCGAGGTGAACGGCGCCGTGGCGGCCTTCAGCGCACGCCCTGCCCGTTGACGGACGCGACGGGGGCGGTGGAGGCACGGACCACCAGCTCAACGGGGAGCGAGACCGAACCCGGTCGCCGGCCGTCGAGCAGCTCCAGCAGCGCCGCCATGCCCTGGGCGCCGAGTTGCTCCGCCGGCAGCCGTACGGTCGTCAGCTCCGGCTCGACCGCCCGGGCCAGCAGCATGTCGTCGAAGCCGGTGATCGACAGGTCCGCGGGGACGTCGAGCCCGAGCTCCCGGGCGGCCTTGTAAGCACCCGCGGCGATCAGATCGTCATCGCAGACCAGCGCGGTCGGCCGGTCGCGGCGGTGGAGCAGCCGGCCAGCGGCCGTGCGGGCCGCGCCGATCTCGATAGCGGTCCGGCCGCTGGTCAGCACACCGGCCGGCAGGTCGCGCACCGCTCCGGCCAGCGCACCGGCCCGGGCGCGGAACGTCCACGCGTCGACCGACGCCGCGACATGCCCGATCCGGCGATGCCCCAGCGCGGCGAGGTGGCCGACGACCGCGCGGGTCCCGCCGGCCACATCGAAGTTGACGGTCGGAGCCTCGCCCGCCGGGTCGCTGTCCAGCATCACCTGAGGCAGCGGATCGAGCTCACCGAGGACGTCGACCGCCATGGAAGAGGCCAGGATGCCGTCGATCGCCTCATGCGCGGCGGCGAAGGGACTCCGGGCCAGGCCCGTGACCTCCGGCCACGGATAGACCACGACGCCGAAGCCGTGCGCGGCCGCCGCGCGGGCCGCGCCCGTGTGGACGCCGCCGAAGAACATGCTGGTCAGCGTCGGCACGACCAGGAGCACTGTCCTGTTGCGGCCCAGCCGCAGGTTGCGCGCCGCCAGGTTGGGCCGGTAGCCCAGGCGCACCGCCGCATCCCGCACGGACTGCGCGGTGCCCGGCGAGATCCGGCCCGCCCACTTGCCGGCCAAGACGATCGAGACCGTGGACTGCGAGACGCCGGCGGCCTGCGCGACGTCCCTGCTGGTCGGCCGGCCGGTCTTCCGCACCACGCGCCTCCTTCTCAACGGCATCACACTAGAGCCCCAGGCCGCCTTCGTGATACGTATGGCTCGCTCAGTAATACGTATGACTAGGAGGATCGATGCGGGCGTACCTCGAGTTCCTGCGGACCCCGTATGCCACCCGGCTCCTCGGCGGCACGCTCCTCGGACGGCTGCCCAACGGCATGGGGATCCTCGCCGTCGTGCTCTTCACGAGGGCGCAGGGCGGCGGATACTCCCTCGCGGGCGCGCTGGCGGCGGTGCATGGTCTGGCGGGCGCGGCCGGCCAGCCCGTGCTCGGCCGGGCCATGGACCGGCTCGGCCAGTCCCGGGTCCTGCTGACCGGCGCGGTCCTGTCCGCCGTGGGCTTCGGGGCGTTCGCCTTCGCCGGGCTGAGCCCCCTGCCGGTGGCCGTCGGCGCCGTCGTGCTGGCCGGGTTCACCAGTCCCCCGCTGGAGGCCGGGCTGCGGGCGCTGTGGCCGGCGGTGCTGCCGAGCCCGGCTCAGGTTCAAGCCGCCTACGCGCTGGACGCCGCCGCGCAAGAGGTGATCTTCACCGTCGGCCCGCTGCTCGTGGTCGGGGCCGCGGCACTGTCTCCCGGACTCGCGCTGCTGCTCACCGGAGCGCTCGGAGTGGCCGGCACCATCGTCGTCACCACCTCCCGGCCCTCGCGCTCGTGGCGCGGTGCAGCGCGAGAGGCCGACTGGGCGGGCGCCCTGCGGTCCCCGGGTCTGCGGCTGCTGCTGATGGCGCTCGGGTCCGTGGGGATCGCGCTGGGCGTTCTGAGCGTGGCCGTCGTCACCTACGCCGACGCGATCGGGACCGCGACGGCCTCCGGCCTGCTGCTGGCCGCCAACGCGGCCGGAGCCCTGGCCGGTGGTCTCGTCTACGGTGCCCGGCCCAGGACCGGTCCCGCACATCGCCGGCTGCCGCTGCTGATGACCGGGCTCGCGGTGGGTTACCTGCCGCTCATGGCCGCGCCCGGGCTGCCGCTGATGCTCGGCCTGGCCTTCGTCAGCGGCCTCTTTCTGGCCCCGGTGCTGGCCTGCAGCTTCACGATCGTGGACGGGCTCGCACCGCGGGGCACGGTCACGGAGGCGTTCGCATGGGTGGTGGCCGCGATGGGCGGCGGCGCCGCACTGGGATCGGCGGCCGCAGGCGTGGCCGGTGATCTCGCGGGGGTGTCCGGCGCCTTCGCCGGTGAGGCCGTGGGTGGTCTGCTGGCCCTGGGCCTGTGCCTGCTCGGCCGGCGCCTGCTGCGCCGCGCCGACCGTCCGGTGGACACGGTCGCGCAGGCCCAGCCCTCGTCGGCCTGAAATTTACCCACTTCTAACCGAGACACGGTAGACAAAGGCCATGGAACGGAGCTCCGAGGCGGCGAACTCGGCCACACACGAAGGCGACAAGATCGGCACGCAGCCGCCGCGGACCCGTGCGTGGCGGGACGGCAAGCTCGAGGCCAAGGGCTTCCCCGTAGCCGATATCAGCGAATATCTGAAGTCCGACGACATGGTGGTGTGGCTGGATCTGTGCGGTCCCCACGCACAGGAGCTCCGCGTTATCAGTGAAGAGCTCGGGCTCGACGAGGTCGCGATCGAGGACGCGGTCAGCCGGCACGAACGGGCCAAGCTGGACCGCTATCCGGGCTATCTGTTCCTGAACGCCTACGACGTACGGCTGGACACCGCCAGCGGCCGCCTGGTTACCACGGAGGTGTCGGCGTTCATCACCGACCGCGCCTTCGTGACCATCCAGCAGGACGATCTCTTCGACGTGGACGAGCTGATCCGGCGCTGGGACGCGGACACGGGTCAGGCCGAACACGGGGTCGCCCACCTCCTGCACGGGCTCCTCGACATGCTCGTGGACCGGCACTTCACGGCCGTACAGGCCCTGGACGAGAAACTCGAGGACCTCGAGGACCTCCTGTTCGACGAGAAGACCTCCGATCAGGCGATGCAGCGCTACAGCTTCCAGCTGCGCAAGAGTCTCGTACTGCTGCGCCGGGTCGTGCTGCCGATGCGGGAGGTCGTGAACACCCTCCTCCGGCGGGACCTGCATGTCGTCCCTTCGGCCATGGCGCCCTTGTACCAGGACCTCTACGATCACGTGCTGCGGGCCACTGAATGGACCGAGAGCCTGCGGGACCTCGTGGCGACGATCCAGGAGACCCGCATCGCCCTCCAGGGCAACCGGCTCAACGAGGTGATGAAGAAGCTGACCAGCTGGGCGGCGATCATCGCCGTGCCCACCGCGGTGACCGGCTTCTACGGGATGAACGTCCCCTATCCGGGGATGAGCCACCACTCGGGGTTCGTGGCCTGCGTGATCATCCTGCTCGTCACCAGCGCCGGGCTGTTCGGGATCTTCAAATGGCGCGACTGGATCTGACTCCGACAGCTGCGATCAGGGGCGGGTCAGGACGCTGTCGCGGGCCTGCGCATAGCGCTCGCGTACGGCCGGTGCGGGGTCTGCCTCGTGCCGGGCGAATCCCGCACGGGTGCGGTGCGGCGGCTCGTCGCCCCCGACGAGCGCCCACGCGGCCTGCCTGGCGGCCCCCTCCGCGACGTATTCGCCCGCGGGGGGCACCAGCACGGGACGGCCGAGGACGCTCGGGGCGATGCGCCGCACGGCCACCGACCTGGCGCCGCCCCCGACCAGCAGGACCCGCTCGATGTTCACGCCGACCCC
This sequence comes from Streptosporangiaceae bacterium, assembly GCA_025964715.1. GTDB lineage: Bacteria > Actinomycetota > Actinomycetes > Streptosporangiales > Streptosporangiaceae > Actinomadura_C. Next base: position 25,789 of record JAOPYH010000190.1, read on the forward strand.
CGCCAGGGCGTCCAGCCCGTCCGCGAGCCCGCACAGCATGCCTTCCACTGCGGCGCGGGCGAGGTGCTCAGGCGTCGCGGTGGAGAGCCTCAGCCCGTGCACCGCGCCGGTGGCCTCCGGCCGGTTGGGGGTGCGCTCCCCTTCCAGATAGGGCACGAGGACCAGGCCGTCCGCGCCCGGAGGCCCGGCGAGCGCCAGCTCGGACAGCCGCCCATGGTCCACGCCCAGCATGCGGGCCGCGGCGTCGAGCACCCGGGCCGCGTTCAGCGTGCAGACCAGGGGCAGGAACCGGCCGGTGGCGTCCGCGAACCCGGCCACGGCTCCACTCGGGTCGGCGGACGGCAGGTCGCTCACCGCGAACACCGTGCCGGAGGTGCCCAGCGAGACGACGACGTCGCCGGGTCGCGTGCCGACGGCCAGCGCCGCCGCCATGTTGTCGCCGGTGCCCGCGGAGACGACCGCGCCGCCGTCCGTACGGCCCGCCGGGATGGACGGATCGAGGACCTCCGGCAGGTCCGGTGTCCGGCCCAGGGCCCGCTGAAGGAGGTCGGTCCGATAGACGCCTTGCGCCGGTGACCAGTACCCCGTGCCCGAGGCGTCACCGCGGTCGGTCACCAGATTGCCCGTGAGGCGCCAGGTCAGGTAGTCGTGCGGCAGGCAGACCCTGGCCGTACGGGCGGCGGCCTCCGGCTCGTGCTCGGCGAGCCAGCGCAGCTTGGTGACGGTGAACGCCGCGACCGGGACACTACCGACCGCCTCGGCCCAGGCCGACGGCCCACCCAGCTCGGCGATGAGGTCGTCAGCGGCGCCGGCCGAGCGGGTGTCGTTCCACAGCAGCGCGGGCCGTACGACCTCGCCGTCCTCGTCCAGGCACACCATGCCGTGCTGCTGCCCGGCCACCCCGACGGCGGCGACGTCGTCGAGGCCACCTGCGGCCGCCAGGGCCTCGGTGAGCGCTTGCCACCAGGCAGCGGGATCGGCCTCGGTCCCGTCCGGATGCGGAGCCTGCCCGCGCCGGATGACCACTCCGGTCTCCGCGTCGCAGACCACGACCTTGCAGGACTGGGTCGAGGAGTCGACTCCGGCGACAAGCGGCATATCGGTGTGCCTCTCTGTTCGATGGGCCCTGGTTATCGGGCCCCGAGGAGGTGCTCGATGGCGAGCTGGTCCAGCCGGGCGTAGTGGTAGCCCCGGGTGGCCGCCTCGTCGAGGTCGAAGTCGTCTCCGGCCAGCGACTCGTGCGTCTCGTCGGGTGCCAGGGTCGGGACGGCGAGCTGGTCGACGCGCGAGGCCCGGAGAGCCTCCTGCACCTCGGGGTCGGTCCGGAACGCCGCGGCCCGCTCCTTGAGGATCAGGTAGTTGCGCATGTTCGCGGACGCGGTGGTCCACACGTCGGCGGGGTCCTCGGTGCGCAGCGGCTTGTAGTCGAAGTGCCGTGGGCCGTCGTAGCCGCCGTGCTCCAGCAGGTCGACGAGGAAGAAGGAGCTTTTCACGTCGCCGGTCCCGAAAACCAGGTCCTGGTCGTACTTCGGCCCGTGCTGGCCGTTGAGGTCGATGTGGAACAGCTTGCCCTGCCACAGTGCCTGGGCGACCCCGTGCACGAAGTTGAGCCCGGCCATCTGCTCGTGGCCCACCTCGGGATTGAGCCCGACCATGTCCTGGTGCTCCAGGGTCGAGATGAAGCCGAGCGCGTGGCCGACCGTCGGCAGCAGGATGTCGCCCCGCGGCTCGTTGGGCTTGGGCTCCAGGGCGAACCGGATGTCGTAGCCCTGATCGATCGCGTACTGGCAGAGGAGGTCGATGGCCTCTTTGAACCGGTCGAGCGCGACCCGGACGTCCTTGGCGGCGTCGACCTCGGCGCCCTCACGGCCGCCCCACAGGACGTAGGTCCCGGCACCGAGCTCGGCGGCGAGGTCCAGATTGCGCATGACCTTGCGGAGCGCGTAGCGCCGGATGTCACGGTCGTTGGCGGTGAACGCGCCGTCCTTGAAGACCGGGTGGGTGAACAGGTTGGTGGTGGCCATCGGCACCACGAGGCCTGTCGCGTCAAGTGCCTTGCGGAAGGCGGCGATCGCCGTGTCACGGTCGGGCTCGACCGCCAGAAGGTCGTCGTCGTGGAAGGTCACGCCGTAGGCGCCCAGCTCCGCGAGCCGGTGCACCGCCTCGACCGGGTCCAGCGGAGCGCGCGTGGCGTCCCCGAAGGGGTCGCGGGCCTGCCAGCCCACAGTCCACAGTCCGAAGGTGAAACGGTCGGCCGGGGTGGGGTCGTAGGCCATGGGTTCTCCAACAGGTGCTCGGGGGTTCGGCCGGGATTCGTCAAGGATATGGACTAATAAAGTCCCCTGGACAGCGGCGCGTCAAGACGTACGGGAGTGTGATTAGTCTGTCCCCATGCTGAACAGCGGCGCAGGGCCCGGCGGAGGTCCCGTCAGGCACGCCGCCATGCGGGAGCACAACCTCGCCGTCGTGCTGGGCGAGGTCGTACGGCACCAGCCGGTGACCCGCGCCCGGCTGGCCGACCTCACCGGGTTGACCAAGACCACTGTCTCGAACCTGCTGACGGTCCTCGGCGAAGGCGGTCTGGTGCGGGACGGCGGGCCGGTCCGGGAGGGCGAGCGGGGCCGCCCCGGCGTCGCGGTCTCCGTCAACGGCGACGGGGTCGCCGGGCTGGGCCTGGAGGTGAACGTCGACTACCTCTCGGCCTGTGTCCTGGACCTCGGCCGGCGCGTACGCCACCGGCACCTCATCGCCACGGACAACCGCGGCCGGGCGCCCGAACGGGTCATCGAGTCGCTCGGCCGGCTGGCCGGCCAGGCCATCGCCTCCGCGTCGGACCAGGGCCTGACCGTCGCGGGTGCGGTCGTCGCGCTGCCCGGTGTCCTGGATCGCGACAGCGGCCGGCTCGGCGCCGCGCCCAACCTCGGCTGGAACGACGTCCCGGTCGGCGACCTGCTCGATGCCGGGCTCCCGGCCTTGCGGCTGCGGCCCGACCAGGACAACGAGGCCAACCTGGGTGCCCTCGGCGAGCTGTGGTTCGGCGGAGGCCGGGAGCTTGGCGATTTCGTGCACGTGTCCGGCGAGGTCGGCGTCGGTGCGGGCATCGTGGTGGGCGGCCGCGTCTTCCGGGGCGCCCACGGTTTCGCCGGCGAGCTGGGCCACATCGTGGTGGAGCCGGACGGGCCGCCGTGCGCCTGCGGTGGCCGCGGCTGCCTGGAGCGGATCGCCGGTCAGGAGGCGATCCTGCGCGCCGCCGGCCTGACCCCGGCCGGCACGACCGTGGCGTCCACCGTCGCGGCCGACCCGGACGGCCCGATGGCCGCCCTGATCGCGACGCTGCGCGCCGGCGACGCCCGTGCGCTCGCGGCGGTGGAGCGGGCCGGGCGCGCCCTTGGCTCGGCGCTGTCGACCGCCGTGAACCTGCTGGACCCGGACACGGTGGTGCTCGGCGGCATCTTCTCGCCGCTCGCCGCGTGGGTGCGGCCGGCCGTGGAGGATGCGCTTGGCAGAGGTACGGCCCTGACCCGCGGCCGCACGCCGTCAGTGGTCGTCTCCCGGCTGGCGGGTGACGCCGCCGTGCAGGGGGCCGCCGGCCTCGTGATCGAACGCGTCATCGCCGACCCGGCCAGGCTGCTCACCGCGCTCTCCCGGACCGAACGCCCCGTGGGCTGACGCCCGCGAGACCCGGACCTTGACGTTTCGGTGAGATGCCGCGAGTGTGCGTGCAATCGGTCGCCGTGTTCGGAGTTGTGGATGAATCTGAGTGGGGTCCTGTTCTTCCCGGTCAACCCTCTCCGCCGAGGAGCACCGACTCGCTGTACGGACGGCCGTTGACACCGTCGACGGCCGCGTACCCGTCATCGCCGGAGCGGGCGGACCGCTGGGCGCCGCACTTCGGCAGGCCCGGCAGGCGGCGGAGGCCGGCGCGAACGGCCTCCTGCTGATGCCCCCCTACCTGACTCAGGGCCCGGCAGACGGGCTGCACGCCTACGTAGGGGCGATCGCGGAGGCGGCCGGCATCCCCCTCATCCTCTACCAGCGCGGAGGCGTCGTCCTGGACCCGGCCGTCGCCGTCGGACTCGCCCGCATCCCCGGCGTCGTGGGGCTGAAGGACGGCAACGGCGACATCGACCGGATGGCCCGCATCGTCGCCGCGGTGCGCCGGGAGATCGGCGATGACTTCACCTTCTTCAACGGGCTTCCGACCGCCGAGCTCACCGTGCCCGCCTATCGGGGCATCGGGGTGGAGCTGTACTCCTCGGCGGCGTTCTGCTTCGTGCCCGAGGTGGCCGCCACGTTCTGCCGAGCCGTCGACGGATCGGATCCCGAGCTGGCCCGCCGGCTCATCATGGAGTTCTACGCCCCGCTCGTGGAGTTGCGCTGCAAGGTCCCCGGCTATGCGGTCTCGCTCGTCAAGGCGGCCGTGCGGCTGCGCGGGCTCGACGTCGGGCCGGTGCGGCCCCCACTGGTCGACGCCGCCCCCGAACACGTCGACGAGCTGTCCCGCCTGATCAAGGCCGGGCTGGCCATCGCCGGTGCGGAGCCGCGCCGGTGAGCACGATCGCCGGGCTGCGCAGCACCGTTCACAAGGTCCCCATGATCCGCCCCTGGGGCCCGGACATGAAACACCTCCACCTCATCGTGACCGAGCTGACCACCAGCGACCACCGCACGGGCGTCGGCTTCTCCTGGGCTCCGTGGGTCGGCGGCCGGGCGATCCACGCCCTGCTGGAGACCGACATCCGGGACGCGGCCCTCGGACTGCCGGTCCACCCCGACGTCGTCTTCGACCGGCTCTGGTGGCACCTGCACGAGGCCGGCCGTGGCGGGCTCACGACCACCGCGCTGGCCGCGGTCGACCTGGCGCTCTGGGACCTGCACGCGCCCGAGGGGATCGTCGACGCGATCGGCCGGCGCCGTGACGCGGTCGAGGTCTACGGCAGTGGCGTCAACCGGCACTACACGCTGGACGAGCTGACGGCCCAGGCGCGGCGCTGGTCGGCTCGCGGCCACGGCGCGGTGAAGATCAAGGTCGGCCGTCCGGACCTGGCCGACGACGTGCGGCGCGTGGCGGCCGTACGGGAGGTCATGGGGCCGGACGTCCGCATCATGGTGGACGCCAACCAGCTGTGGGACCTCCCCCGGGCGCTGCGGGCCGTGGAGGCGCTTCGGCCGTACGGGCTGCACTGGGTGGAGGAGCCGCTGCCGGCCGAGGACGTCCAGGGCTACGCGCGGCTGCGGGCGAGCGTGGACGTGCCGGTCGCGCTGGGCGAGAACACCTACACCACCTACCAATTCCGGGACCTCCTCACGGCCGGGGCCTGCGACATCGTCCAGCCGAACGTGGTCCGGGTCGGTGGGATCACCCCGTTCCTGCGCATCGCCGAGCTGGCCCGCACCTTCGACGTCCCCACTTTCCCGCACCTGCTGCCGGACATCTCCGCCCAGCTCGCCTGCTCGCTGCCGGCAGCCGCGATGGTGGAGGACGTGGAGGACGCGTCCTTCGCGGCGCTGGGCCTGCTCGCCGCCCCCTATCCCACCCGCATTGAGGACGGGCTGATCCGTCCCGGGGACCACGCCGGCCACGGCATCCGGTTCGATCCCGCGCGGTTGAAGGCCACGGAGGTCTGACCGGGCGCTCCTGGGGTGACGGGCGCACGGCTTCGGATCGGGGCTGTCTAACCTTGTGGTCAGGGCCCACACGAGGTCCAGGCGATTAACGATCAAGGAGTCATGGGTTGGAACTGGTTCATTCGGGCAAGGTGCGTGAGGTCTACGCCGATGGTGACGATCTCATTCTCGTGGCGTCGGACCGCGTCAGCGTGTACGACGTCATCCTGCCCACCGAGATCCCCGACAAGGGCAAGATCCTCACGCAGCTGTCCCTGTGGTGGTTCGAGCAGCTCGCGGACGTCGTCCCGAACCACGTCGTCTCCGCGTCCGACGTGCCGGAGAAGTGGGCCGGCCGCGCGATCCGGTGCCGGCGGCTTGACATGCTTCCCGTCGAGTGGATCGCCCGTGGTTACCTGGCCGGCCTGGGGCTGAAGGAGTACGAGAAGCAGGGCACGGTCTCCGGAGTCCCCCTGCCGCCCGGCCTGGTCCAGAGCTCCAAGCTCCCTGAGCCGATCTTCACCCCGACCACCAAGGCGACCGAGGGCCACGACGAGTTCATGACCTTCGATGACGTGGTGGCCGAGATCGGTGCCGGCACCGCGGAAGAGCTCCGCCGGGTCACCTTGGACGTCTACCGCCGGGGCGCCGCCCTCGCCGCCGAGCGTGGCATCATCATCGCCGACACCAAGCTCGAGTTCGGCCGCGCCCCGGACGGCACGCTCATGCTCGCCGACGAGGTGCTGACCCCCGACTCATCGCGCTTCTGGCCCGCGGACGCCTGGGAGCCGGGCCGCCCGCAGCAGGGCCTGGACAAACAGTTCGTACGCGACTGGTCCGCCACCCTCGACTGGGACCGTACGCCGCCCGGCCCGGCCATCCCGCCGGAGATCGTCGAGGCCACCCGGGACCGCTACATCAACGTGTACGAAAGGCTCACCGGCCGCCGCTGGTGAGGTCGCGGGCCGGCTGTCGACGCCTGGCGCGCCACCCGGCCCGCTCCGGCTGTCCCGGTCCGGTGTGCCCCATGACGAGCCTGGGCACAGCATCAGCTATGACTACACGCGGGTGAGCTTGTGCCGTTGTGGCGGTGTTCCAAGCGCCGTTTCCGGACGCAGACCTTCTCGAGCCAGGGGCTGGACGCCCTTTTTTGAGTTCGTTTGTCGGCCGTGACTCAGGATTATCCGTAGGGGGAGGGCTGTAGACGACATGGGTGACACCAGACGCAAAGCTCCGTCCAGGGCCGCCGGGGAACGGGCGATGCGGGCGTTCCCCCTGGCTCTCGCTCCGTACGCCACGAGCCAGAGCTGCCGGCTGCTCAACCGGATCCTGGCCGACTCCACGATCTTGTACAACCTCTACAAGAAGCACCACTGGCTCGTCCGTGGGCCGGACTTCTACGAGATGCATCTCCTGCTGGACAAGCACGCCGAGGAGCAGCTCAAGATCATCGACCTCGTCGGCCAGCGCATCCACAGCCTAGGCGGCGTCGCCGTCGCGGACCCGCGGCACGTCGCCGAGGTGGCCACTGTCCCGCGGCCGCCCGACGGCGTGGAGCAGGTGCCCGCGATGCTGTCGCGGCTGCTGGAGGCCCACGACATCGTCATTGGCAAGGTGCGCGAGGCGATCGGGAACACGGCGGCCACCCGGGACGACGGCACCACCGACCTCCTCCTGGGCGAGGTGCTGAGGACCAACGAGCTTCACGTCTGGTTCGTGGCCGAACACCTGGTCAACCTCTCGTCCCCGCAGCGCTGACGCGACCGGGTGTCAGAGCCGCCGGTACATGACGTGCAGCCCGACATATCCATGCAATGGGTGATGGAACCCCTCAGGGAGAGTGGTCATCACCTCAAAGCCGAGGGAGCGCCACAGCGCCACGGCCCGGGTGTTGGTCTCCACGACGGCGTTGAACTGCATGGCCCGGAAACCGCCGGCGCGCGCCTCGCTCAGGACATGCCGGCCAAGGGCCCTCCCGACACCTCGCCCGGAGTGCTCCGGGCTCACCATGAAGCTCGCGCCGGCGATGTGAGAGGCGCCACCGCGGTGGTTGGCATGGCTGTTGGCGGTGCCGAGGATCGGGCCATCGTCCTCGGCCGCCACGAACGTACGGCCGGGCCGGGCGGGAAACCACATCGCGCGGGCCTGGTCCTCGGTCACGTCGCGGTCCCAGGTGAACGTCTCTCCGGCAGCGGCGATGCCGCGGATGAACGGCCACATCTCCGGCCAGTCCTCGGGCTTCGCGTCTCTGATCAGCATGCCGCCAGCATGCTGTAGAGGCCTTGGCCGAAGCGACCGGTTTTCAGCCGCGGCATGCGGTCCCCCGCCTAGCGATTCGGTTACTGGATCACGGTGATGCGGTCCGGGGCAGGCGGGGTCAGCGGCGATCCGGCCGAGGACTGCTTGGCCAGATAGCCGGTGAAGATGTCCAGGTCGGATGCGCCGACGAGCTTGTTCTTGCCGTCCTTGAAGACGGCGAAGCCGTCGCCGCCACCGCCGAGGAACTCGTTCATCGCGACCCGATAGGTCTTCGCCGGGTCCAGCGGAACGCCGTTCAACTTCACCGAGTCCGCGACGATCCGGTCGGCGCCTGACTTCGTCATGTCCAGGGTGTACGTGAAGCCCTTGGAAACCTGCAGGATCTTGGGCGATGCCGCGTTCAGACCACTGACCTGCTGCTGCAGGGCGGTGAGGACCTGGGCGCCGGTGAGGTCGAGGACGTTCATCATGTTCGTGAACGGCTGGACCGCGAACGCCTCGCCGTAGGTCACCACGCCGGCGCCCTCCGAGCCGGACGGGGCGTACACCAGGTCGGCGCGGATCCCGCCGGGGTTCATGAAGGCCAGCTGCGCGCCGCCCTTGTCCGCCGGGGCGAGACCGTCCACCTGCGCGTCGGCGATCACGTCGCCGAGGGGCTTCTCGTATGCCGAGTCGCCCCGGCCGTTGATGTCCGTGGAGATGTAGCCGACTGGACGGTTGGCCACCGGATCGGCGAGCTTCTTCCAGTAGTTCACCAGCTCGGTCAGGTCGGCGGCCTTGGGCTGGGTCCGGACGACGACGTGGTTCACGGCCTTGACCGAGGTACGCACGATGTCGTTGCTCCTCAGGTCATAGGTCATGCCGATGTCGGTGTAGAGCTTGCCGAAGGAGGCGGCACTGGTCACGAGCCGCGGCCGGCCGGAGGGGTCGGGGATCGTGCAGACGTAGGACTGGTGCGTGTGACCGGTGACGACCGCGTCGACCTCCGGATCGATGCCCTTGGCGATGTCCACGATCGGGCCCGAGATCCCGTTGGGCGTGCCGTCGCAGTCGTAGTTGTAGGCGTTGGAGCCCGGCAGACCACCCTCGTGAACGAGGGCGACGATGGCCTTGACGCCCTGGCGCTTCAGCTCCTTGGCGTACTTGTTGATCGTCTCGACCTCGCCGTAGAACTTCAGGCCCTTCACACCTTCTGCGGTCACGATGTCGGGGGTGCCCTTGAGGGTCACGCCGATGAATCCGACCTTCACGCCGTGCTTGCGCTCGACCCAGTAGGGCTGCAGGACAGGCCGCTTCGTCTTGTCCGAGATCACGTTGGCGGCCAGGAGCGGGTAGTCCGCACCCTTGAACTTGCGGCCCTGGGCATAGCAGCCGTCCACCGGGTGGCAACCGCCACGCTCGAGCCGGAGCAGCTCGGCCGAGCCCTCATCGAACTCGTGGTTGCCCACGCCCGCGACGTCCAGGCCGACCTTGTTCATCGCCTCGATGGTCGGCTCGTCGTGGAAGAGCCCCGACAGCAGCGGGCTGGCGCCCACCACGTCACCGGCGGCCACGGTGATGGAGTTCCTGCTGCCCTCGCGGGCCTTGCGCAGTGAGCTCGCGAGGTATTCGACCCCGCCCGCGTCCACAGCCTTCGTGGTGCCGGTCGCGTGGTCGAGCTCGGTGACCTGACCGGACGAGCCCTGCGGGGGCTCCAGGTTGCCATGGAAGTCGTTGATGGCCAGAAGCTGCAGATCGACCGTACGGTCCCTGCCCGGCGTGTGGCGGGACGTGTCGCCGCTCGCGGCAGGCATGGCCGCGCCGGACAGGCAAACCGTGAACGCGACCGCAACGGCCGAGGCGATCAGCCTGCGGCGCCGTGTGCGCACGCTGGAGGATGTGGCGGACATGTGTTCCCTTTTGTCGGACGGGATCGTGGTCGGGCCAGAGCCTAAGGTCCGCACGTCCGCTTTGTCAGCATGAGTCGGGTAACAAGCCGTTCTCGGCCGAGACTTCCATTCCTGTTCATTGAGGTGACGGCTTGATCCGCATAACGACGTAGCCGGTACTGGCCGTCTCGCCGGGTGCGGATGCGTTCACCTCAAGCGGACACGGCCGAGTATCTCCGAGGCCTCCTGGCTGAGGAACCGTGTCCGAGAGACCGGTTTCCCAGTCGCGGATGATCCACTGGACCACAACATGGCGGTCACCGTCGAGCGTGGCCGTCAAGGTTTGAGGGCGACGCCTCCGTACATGTGCACGTGCATGTCGTCCATCGCTCTGGCCTCGTCGTCGGGGTGCCAGTGGCTGACGAGCGTGACTCCCGGATCCAGCAGCTCCAGGCCGTCGAAGAAGCGCTCCACCTCGGCCTTGCCACGCGCCTTCGTGGGGATACCACGAGCGTTGTAGGTGGCAACGCCCCCGTTCACTTCGTCGGGCGCGTGATCGGCCGTGACCGTGGTCAGCACCAGGATGCTGCCGGCCGGCAGCGGCTCCATGAGCCGCCGGACGATCGTGTGGGCCTCCTGCTCATCGCAAATGAACTGCAGGACGGCGATCAGGCTGAGTGCGATCGGCCGGCCGAGATCAAAGGTCTCACGTACCTGCGGGGAACCGAGGATCGCCTCCGGGTCGCGCAGGTCGGCGTCCACATAGGCGGTCCTGCCCGCGGGGTCGCTGGTGAGCAGCGCCCGGGCGTGCACCAGCACGATCGGGTCGTTGTCGACATAGACGATCCGCGACTCCGGGGCGACCTCCTGGGCGACCTCGTGGAGGTTGGGAGAGGTGGGCAGGCCGGCGCCGATGTCCAGGAACTGGCGGACGTCGTGCTCCGCCGCGAGGTGACGGGCCACGCGGCTCATGAAGTCGCGGTTGGCCCGCATGGACGTGGGCAGGTTCACCCAGTCCTTGGTGATCTCGGCGGCCGCCTGGCGGTCGGCGAGGAAGTTGTCCTTGCCGCCCAGGAGGTAGTCATAGATCCGCGCCGAGTGGGGCACGTCCGTCTTCAGATCGATGGGTCGCGATCGGCCGGGGTGCTCCGGGTCTGACTTCGCCCCGCCTGCGCGCTCCACCATGTTCCCCTCCAAACCCATCGTTATTATTTTGCCCCTCACACTATGGCTCGTCGTCAAGACGATCAAGGATTACGGAAGTGCCGTGCAGTACTAGCCCCCGGAACTTCGGCACGGCCACCCGCCGCATAGCCGGACGCACCCGGACAGTGACCGATCTACAAAAGAAGGCGCCCACCTGCACGATGAGCAGGTGGGCGCCTACGCGTCCAAGACGCGTCCTGGTGGACTCTAGGGGATCTTATTCGAACCCTGAAGCCCAGGTCAGGGCGCTGAAAACCCTGCTGGGGAAGCTACCGGACCTGTCGGGGTCACCTAGCACGACGCAAGCGCAGCGGATGCCCGGGAGAGCCAAGCAACTCGACGCCCGCCAGGTGCAAGAACTCATCGACGGCTACCAGGCTGGTGCAACAGTCTACGAACTAGGCGACCGGTTCGGCATCTCACGACAGACGGTCGGCAAGATCCTGCACCGACATGACGTGCGGATGCGGGGGCGTGGCCTGCCCCCGGAGCAGATTGACGAGGCGGTTCGCCTCTATGAAGGAGGCTGGTCGCTGGCACGGATCGGAGATCACATGGCCGTCGATCCCACGACGGTGCTGAACCGGTTGAGGGAACGAGGAGTCCGGACAAGGGATGCGCAAGGGCGGATGCGATAAAAGGAGCGATGACTGGTCCCGCATCACCCTGCCCGTTGGGTTCCTGATGGGCTGTGGGAGTTGCTACACACATGGTGCTGCGGGCGCCGACCAGACCGCCGGGCGGTGGCCGGCGTCGGTATGGGAATCGTGAGGTGCTGGCGGTGGCGTTGGTGCACGCACAAATCAGCGTAGCGCTGGTGCGGCCGGCGAAGACTGAGGTCTCCAGGTTGGTTTATGCGCAGTGCTCCGCCGGTCGCGAGGATCAGCGAGGGCATTGTGCTGCGCGGAAGCCTTGTAAAAGCACAAGCCCCGCGCCGTAATCTGAAGTTCTCGAGGCTTCAGGAGGCGCAGGGCTATGAATGACGAGGCTACCATCGGTGCCCGACTCAGGGCACTCAGACGCTGGCGCGGAATGACGTTGGCGCAGCTCGCTGGCCAGGCTGGTCTGTCAGCGTCGTTCTTGTCGATGGCCGAGCGAGGCCAGCGCCCACTGGACCGCCGATCACATATCGCCTCGATCGCAACCGCGCTGCGCGTCTCCGAGGCCGACCTGGTCGGTGGACCGCACCTGACCCCGGACCCTGTGCAGTCCGAACCGCACGCCACGGTCCCCGACATCCGAGCGGCGCTCACCACCAACACGCTAACCGCGCCGGCAGTCGACCTCGCCCGCCCGCTCGACGAGCTCGTCGCCGAGATGACCCGCATCGACCACAGCGAGTACAAGCACATGCAGGTCGGCAGGGCCCTGCCCGCCGTCATCAACGAGCTCCACGTCCACGCCTGCGCGCCTGCCGATGAGGCCGCGTACCGGCTCGCGCTGCAAACCTTGATCGAGGCGTTCCAGACCGCGACATTCACCACCAAGGATCTGGGGTACGGCGACCTGGCGCACGTCGCGGCGATGCGCGCGTTGGAAGCGGCCGGAATCCTCGGCGACCCGGTGAGTAAGGGCAAGGCCGCGTCGCTGCGCATCCACACGATGCCCTCGACGTCACGGGACCTGGCGCTAACCGCGGCGGAGAACGCCGCCGATGCGCTGGAGCCAGCAGCCAAAGACAGCGCCGCCGTGCAGGTGCTAGGCATGCTCACCTTGGCCGCAGCCCTGCAGGCGAGCATCACCTACAAGTACGAGCGGGCCGATCATTGGCTCGACCAGGCCGAGGATCTCGCCGGGCGTGTGCCCGACAGTCCCACGGACAACTGGGGCGCGTTCTCGACGACGAACGTGGGCGTCTGGCGTGTCGCCCTGGCCGTGGAAGGCGGCGCGACGGGCGGCGCCCTGCTGAACCTCGCCGGCAAGGTCGACGAGAACAAGCTGGAAGGGCGACGCGGACGCCGGGCCGCGTTCCTTGCAGACGTCGGCCGCGGGCTGGCTCGCGAGCCGCGGATGAAGGCCGAGGCGGTCCAGTGGCTGCGCCGGGCTGAGAACGTGGCCCCTCACAAGATCCGCAACAGCGCACCGGTACGTGAGACGGTGGCGTCACTGCTAACACGGGCGGTCAGCACAGCCGGCGGGCAGGAACTGCGCGGTATGGCGGCGCGTATGGGCGTACCGCACTGACTCGATCCGGCCAATCGGCTGTGATTTCACGCTCGTGAATTTCTGGCGTGCGCATGCTTTTACGGTGCGTGGCCATGGACCAGACGCACACCGATGCCAATGGGCACCTGGAATGCCTCGGGGCTGAACTCGCCGATCGCGGTTGGCGGGCGAAGGTCAGCCAGGACGGTGACCGACCCGTTCTGTGGGTGCGAAATCCCAAGGTCGCCGAGCTGAACGAGCGAATCGTATGCACGGGTGATGCCTTCCGGTGGATGTGGGGTCAGGGCATCGGCCCGACCACGGAAGCCGCCGGCGTCGCCACCCGGATCATGTATGTCCTGCGCGAGGTGGGGGAATGAACTCCCACGAATCGCCCCGGCTGTATTCCTGGACGGTCATAGCCCCGGAGGAGGGCTCTGCCGCCCTCGGCGCGGTGGGTGTGACCAATGACCGCACCCGTGCCCTCGCAAGCCTCGGTGACGCGCTACGTGACGCTCCGGCCGGCGCCCGCGGTCTGGTCCACAAGGTGAGGCTCAGCTTCACCAGGCCCAGCTACCTGTACCAGGGACTCGATGCCCGCGGCCGGTTCGACCCGGGCACCGGCGCGGTGGTGTGGGAGACGCCTCTTGAGGCGAGCACCTGGGGGCAGCAACTCGACCCCGAACTAACCGACCTCCCCGAGGTCATTGGCGATGCGTTCCCGCCGGAGGCGATCTCCGCCGGCCTGGCCGACCTCGAGGCAGAGCGGGGCCGGCCGTAGTGGACACGAGCCGGCATCTAGACGTGGGCGTGTTGTCGAGCGCGGTCGGCAGCGCGCCCGCCCTCAACGTCCGGGACATCCCCCTCCCCGGACCGTCGCAGGAGCAGGCATCACCCCCGAGCCTCCCTGCGCATCTCGTACGGCCCGGCGGCCCCGGGGAAGACGCTGCCGCCGGGCCGTACGTCCCCCCGAGCAGCGCGGCAAGTGCGGGAGTTCAAACCTGCCGCACCGCCGTGCTTCCACTCGCAGACGCCCCCGCCGAATCGGAGTGGTTCCAGGCTGACAAGCGGGCGCGCCTGCGTCACCAGCGGGAGCAGATGATCAACGGCTTCTAAGCCGGGAGGAAACCTGAAATGGATACCGTTTCGACCCTTGCCCGGGCGCTCAGCCGCCGCTTTCCCAGCGTGCCGATCTGGTTCGGCGAGCACACCGGCCACTGGTGGGCGCTTGCCGATAACCGGCTGATCGAGGCCGACTCGGCCGGTGACCTCGGCCTCGTCCTCGACCGCCTCGTCGGGCCGCAGCCGGTCGTCGGCGAGGCGGTCCACCGTGCCGAGCCGTCCCCAGGTCCGGCCCGCGCTCTCGCGTCGTCCACCGATCGGCGACCGGCTGCCAGGCCCAGACCGACGAAGCACCTCAGCCCGTGGCGGCACCGCTTCCTCGGGTCTTGGGTGCCTGCCCCCGCCTCTGCCCTCGGTTGGTGAGCGACATGGCGAGAGGAGAGTACGTAGGCGAGTCCATCGCCGATCGGGCTGTGGGCGTCCTCCGCTCCCTGGGCGTGAGCGGCACCATCCCCTGGGCCACGCCCGACGCGGCTGGCTCTCTGGCCGCGGAGCTTGCAGCACGGCACGGCCACCACCGGGAGATCGTCAGGAATCCGCACCGCAGCGTTGAATGGGCTCGCGCCGGAGTGCGCTCCCCGACCCTGCTGAGCGCCGTCCAAGCCGCCATCGGTCCCGATGTGGCAGTTGAGAACACGTTCCTGATCATGAAGTGGCCCGGCCGGGACTTCGAGGTCCCGTGGCACCAGGACGGCATCGACCACCGGATCCACCTCGACCCCGACCGGTCGGTGTCCGCGTGGCTGGCGCTCACCGACGCCACCCTGGCCAACGGCTGCCTCCACGTCGCTCCCGGATCACAGCGACTGGGATACCTGCCCTACGAGCTGGAAGAAGCCCACGGCCAGGCGCGGGGCAGAGCCGGCCGCGTGGCCGGATTCTCCGGCGAGTACTCCGTGCCGGTCACCGTGAGCGCGGGCCACGCCGTCCTCATGGACGTCCGCCTGCTCCACCGCTCCGGCCCAAACAGCACACAGGCCCCCCGCATCGGGTTGAACGTCCGCTACGTCGCCCCGGGCGCCGTCCAGATGCGCGACCACACCCCCCCTGACCTCGACCCGATCAGCGGGCCGAGCTGGTAACCCACACACGAAAGGAGATGCGCGGCACCACCCCCGGGCTCGACCCGATCAGCGGGACGAGCCGGTAACCCCCAGGAAGGGAAGCAAGAGCATGAGCCTGCTTGAGCTCACCGAACACAAGGTGACCCGCGTGCGGGTCCTGGTCGGTGCCGACGCCGACCCGGTTCGTCTGGCCGGGAAGGTCCCGATCGCCAAGAGCGACTGCTCCTACTACTGCCCCGACGCGGCCACCGCCGAGCGGTGCATCGAGGCCCTGCGCGAGTCCGACGAGCGCCTGCGCTCCCGCCCCGAGGAGCTCATGCTCTGGGACTGGGAATGCACCTACTGGGAGGCCGAGCCGGACAACGAGAACGGCGGAGGCACCGTCCTCCTCGGCGTCGCCTGGTTCGACCAGGCCTTTTTCGACGACCGGCGTGACGCCTGGTTCGGTGCCATGCACAACCGCATCTACCAGACGCTGGGCATCCCGCTGGACAACATCACCGTCACCCACTGGGTCGCTCTCACCGACTGATCCCTGATGTGACCCAGGCTGCGGCCCCCGCCCGATCCTTGGGCGGGGGCCGTGGCATTCGGCTGGCAGCTTCGGTCCCGGGGACGAGTTCCGCGGCCGAACCTTCACGCCCAACCGACCCGCTACGCCACACTGTTGACTCTGGCCCGCTCGGGCCGCGAGTGCCGCTGTGGTCGAAGGGGTCACGTCGTGGATCGGATCATCACCCGCCTCGGACTGGCCGACGACGATCCCAAGCTGCTGCACGACCGGCGAGGCACCACCTTCTACAAGATCGACGACATCGCGTTGAAGATCACCAGCGGACTGATGGCGGGCCGTGAAGGTGAAATCCTGCGCTTGCTCGGCACCGAGTGGTACCGCGACCACGGATGGGACGAGGAGCGATCCTGGCTGACCCTGCGGTGGATCGACGGCACCAGCCTGTGGACCGAGCTGGAACGCGCCCACGGAGGCGACGACAGCGCCGCGACCAGGGAGCACGTGCTGACCCTGGCAGCCGGGGCGGGGCGGGAGCTGGCGAAACTCCATGCGGCCGGCTGGGCACACGGCGACCTGCAACCCGACCACGTCATCCGCGAGGGCGACACGACACGGATCATCGATCTGGCGTGTGCCCAAGGGCCCGTCGACGTGCCGGCCTACGTCCACCGCGGCGGACTGGCGCATACCACCGCGCCTGAGATCGCCGATCTGATCCTCGGCTCGGAGGAGCACGTCACGCTCACGCCCGAGGCTGATGTCTGGGCCCTCGGAGCGTCGCTGTGGTGGGCCTGGACCAGGACGACGCCCATCACCTACACCGACCCCGCGGCGGGCCGCATGGCCCAGCTCAAGGACATCGCCGCCGTCCAGCGCGCTCCCAGTGCTGTCCGGCCGTGGCCGTTCGCCGAGTTCGAGGACGCCGTCATGGCCTGCATGGCCACAGACCCAGGCGACCGTCCAACCGCCGAACAACTCGCCGCCGCCCTCCGCTGACCCCGGACACAACGAAGACGCCCCGCCCACCTCCCGAAGGAGATGAGCAGGGCGTTTCTGCGTGCTCCGAAGCGGCCAGGCTACATGCGCGGGCCAGGTACGAGGGGGCGCTTCTGCGCATCCCGCGGCCGCGCCGGCGGCGTGGCCTTCAAAGTCTGGATGATCGAGGACGGCATCCCCGAGGTCCTGAGCACGACCGGCTCGGGCACGTGATGGCCGGGATCGGGGCCACCTACTCGCACGTCCCGGCGAGCATGCGCGACCAGGTCAAGAAGGCGCTCCAGGAGCGGTGGGAGATGGCCCTCGACGAGCGGCTGCGGCTCTGTCCCACCTCACCCGTATCGTTGCTCAACGAGCTCCTGATCTCCCGCCGGGAGAGAAAACCCAAGATCGTCTCCCGGTTGTCTCCCAGAAATGCGAGAGACCCCGTCCCCCTTATCGGGGAACAGGGTCTCTGACCTGCGGTGGAGATGAGGGGATTCGAACCCCTGACCCCCTCGATGCGAACGAGGTGCGCTACCGGACTGCGCTACATCCCCAGGGACGGAGCAAGGTTAGCAAACCTCGGGCTGTGTTCGCGCATCGGAGGTCGCCCCGGTCAGTCACCGACCGCTCGGGGCACGTCCTCGGCGTACTGATCGAACACGTCCCGGGCCCTCGCCCGCTCGGCGAGATCGATGATCTCGGCCTTGACCGCCTCGTCCGCGAGCCGGACCTCCTCGGCCGCACGGGCCTCGGCACGGGCCTGAACGCGCAGCCTGGCGATCCGCTCCCGCCGGGTGACGTCCATGCCCACAGCGGTCCGCAGGAGCGCGAGGTGACCGCTGAAGAGGCCCACAGGGGGTAGCGCGACCCACCAGGGCGCGACCCCCGCGGCCACGACGGCGGTCGCGGCGATCAGGGACAGCACGAGAAAGAACGTACGGCGCCGGCGGCGCGCGATGACGGTGGACCGGCGCAGCCGCCGGGGCCCTGCGATTTCGCCGTCCTCGTCGAGGGTCTCCTCGTACGGGTCGGTGGTCTCGTCGTCGAGGGTCTCCGGCCCGTACTCCATCAAGGCCATCCGGACGTCGACCGGCTCCTCCTCGACCCGCATGTCGTCGGCGTCCGACGCCGTCACGCCGGCCTTGCGCGGCCGCAGCCGGGAAATGCCATTGGTGTCAGTGTCGCGTCGCAGGTACATGGGTACGAGGACAACGGCCCACACCGCGACGATCGCCAGGTAGAGGAGTGTGCTGCTCACTGGCCCACCTTTTGGGCGCGCCAAGGAAGCGAGTTGACCTTGGGCGCACGTAGGCTCACGTCCCGCACGGTAGGACCCGCTGTCGTGCGTTGACGAGCATAAGGGGCGGTGTGTCGCGAGATCGGGCGCAAGGTGACCCGTTGTTTACCTGAACTCTGTTGATCGCTGAAGTTCAAGGGGCGGAAGAGGACCTCGGAAATGTCTGACGGGCGTCGGCCAGCCAGCGGGACCGCAACCCTCCGGGAACGTCCTCGACCGTGAGCCCGTAACACATGTGATCTCGCCACGCGCCGTCGATGTGCAGCTGCCGTCGCCTAATTCCCTCTTCCCGGAATCCCAGCTTTTCGACCACGCGGCGGCTCGCCGTGTTCTCGGGCCGGATATTGGCCTCGACCCGATGGAGCCCGATGGTGAAGAAGCAGTGGTCGACGGCCATGGCGACCGCCGTGGGCATCACGCCGCGCCCCGCGACTAGCCGGTCGACCCAGTAGCCGATCTGCGCGGACCTGGCCGACCCCCACACGACCGCGCCGACGGTCAGCTGACCCGCGAAATCGCCGTGGTAGGTGACGATCCAGGGCAGCGCCAGCCCCTGACGTGCCTCTCGGCGCATGGTGTGCACCATGCTCACGTACGGACCCAGGCCGCTGCGAAACAGCGGGGTCTCCGGGTTGGTCGGCTCCCAGGGACGCAGCCACTCGGCGTTGCGCACCCGCATGTCCCGCCATGTGGCGGCGTCTCGAATCCGCAATGGCCGCAATCCGACGGGTCCCTCGGTCAGCGTGACCGGCCAACCGCGCATACGTTCCACAAATCCCATGATTCCCTGGTCTGGGGGCAAGACGCCATCAATTGCCGCCATGAGGTCAATCCGAACGCGGGTGATCTCCACCGCTAATCTGATCGACCGCGTGATTAATCACCGGGCCCAGCACGGTCATGCCGTCCCGTACGCCCCCGCTCGAGCCGGGGAGATTGACGATCAGGGTGCGACCGGCGACGCCCGCGAGCCCCCGGGACAGGATCGACGCGGGGACCTTGTCGCGCCCCTGCAACCTGATGGCATCGGCGATCCCGGGCACCTCCCGTTCGATCACCCGGCGCGTCATCTCCGGCGTCCGGTCGGTCGGGGTCAGGCCGGTGCCGCCGGTGGTCACCACGACGTCGTATTCCGCCTCGACCGAGTCCCGCAGCACCTCGAAGACCGGCTCGCCGTCCGGGACCACGAATGGCCCGTCCACCTGACAGCCGGCCTCCCGCAGCAGTTCGACCAGCACCGGCCCGGAACGGTCCGCATAGACACCGGCGGCCGCCCGGTTGGACACCGTCACAGCCTTAGCCCGAATCATCAGCCCCTCCTCACCAGCCGGGGTCATTAGGCACGGCGCCAGACCCCCGTCTTTCCGCCGGTCTTCTCCTCGACCCGTACATCCGTGATCACCGCACCGGGGTCGATGGCCTTCACCATGTCGATCAGCGCGAGCCCGGCCACGGACACCGCCGTGAGCGCCTCCATCTCCACGCCCGTACGGTCCGCCGTACGGACGGTGGCGGCGATCGCCACGCCCTCGTCGGTGACCTCCAGCGTCACCGAGACGGCGTGCAGTGCGATGGGGTGACACAGCGGCACCAGGTCGGGGGTCTTCTTGGCCCCTTGGATGCCGGCGATGCGGGCCACCGCAAGCGCGTCGCCCTTTGGCACGTCCCCCTGGCGTAGGGCGTTCACACACGCCTGGGACAGCCGTACGAACCCGGTGGCCGTCGCCGTACGGACCGACACGTCCTTGGCGGACACGTCTACCATGCGGGCCGCTCCGGACTCGTCCAGATGCGTGAAGACGCCCTCGTCCGGGCGCTCGGTCGTCATGGCAGCCTCATGACCTCGACCGTGGAGCCCGCCGGCAGCGTCTCCACGTCCTCAGGAAGGACGATCAGGCCCGACGCCGCCGACAGCGCGCCGAGCTGGTGCGAGCCCTGGCCCTCGGCCGGAGTGACCTCGTACAAATGTTCTCCGGCGCCCCGGCCCAAGAACGTCAGCATGCCCCGGAGATAGTGGCGCACCCCAGCGGGCGAGGTCAGGTCCTGCGTGAGCACGGCCGCCACAGTGGGCAGCGGCTCAGGAGGCAGGCCCTGCATGGCGCGCAGTGCGGGGCGTACGAACACCTGGAACGAGACGTACGCGCTCACCGGGTTGCCGGGGAGCGTGAAGATCGGTGTGGTGCCGTCGATGAGGCCGAACCCCTGGGGCTTGCCCGGCCGCATCGCGACCTTGGAGAACTCCATCGTGCCGACTCCGGACAGGACCTCCTTGACGACGTCCCGCGCGCCCATCGAGATGCCACCCGAGGTGATGATCGCGTCGGCCCGCGTCAGCTGGTCGCGGATCGACTCCAGCACCGCGGAGGGGTCGTCGGCCACGGTCGCCTGCCGGTAGCCGATGCCGCCGGCCTCGCGTACCGCGGTGGCGAGCATGAAGCTGTTGGATTCCCAGATCTGGCCGGGGCCGAGCGTCGACCCCGGCTCGCGCAGCTCGCTGCCCGTGGACATGACGAGGACGCGGGGCTTGGGGCGTACGGAGACCGACGGCCGGCCGACGGCGGCCAGCATGCCGAGCTGTGCCGCGCCGAGCCGGGTGCCGGGCTCCATCACCAGCTGGCCCGCCCGCACGTCCTCACCGGCGCGCCGGATGTAGTGCCCGGGCACCGCGGATCTGGTGATCTTCACCTTCACCGTGCCGCCGTCGGTCCACTCGACCGGGATCACCGCGTCGGCTCCGGCCGGCAGCGGAGCGCCGGTCATGATCCGCGCGGACAGGCCGGGACGGATCGCCGAGACGGCCATGTCACCGGCCGCGACGTCACCGATGACCGGCAGCGACACCGGCGTCTCGGGCGAGGCGTCCGCGACGTCCGAGGCGCACACGGCGTAGCCGTCCATGGCCGAATTGTCGAAGGGCGGCAGCGGGACGGGCGCGGTCACCGGCTCGGCCAGTGCCGCGCCCTCGGCGTCGAGCAGCGCCAGCTCGAGCGGCGACAGCAGCGGCACCGCGCCGAGGATCCCGGCGAGGTGGTCGTCGACGCTCTTCAGCGGCGTGCTCATGACTCGCGCGACCCCCCCGACTCCGCGGCCGGGTGCGACTGCACGAAGTCACGGAGCCACGGCATGAAGTCGGGCGCCAGGTCCGGTCGCTCGGAGGCGAACTGCACGACGGTGCGGAGGTATTCGAGCTTGTTGCCGGTGTCGTAGCGGCGGCCGCGGAACAGCACCCCGTGCACCTGCCCACCCTCCTCCACCGGCATGCCCGCGAGGGTACGGAGGGCATCGGTCAGCTGGATCTCGCCGCCGCGCCCTGGGGGGGTCTTCTCCAGCACATCGAAGACCGCGGGGTCGCAGACGTAGCGGCCGATGATGATCCAGTTGCTCGGCGCGTCCCCTTGTGCCGGCTTTTCGACCAGGTCGGTGATGTTGACGATGTCGTCGTCCTCGGTCGGCTGGATGGCCGCGCAGCCGTAGGCCGAGACCTGGTCGGGCTCGACCTCCATGAGGGCGACGACGCTCCCGCCGTACTGCCGGCGGGCTTCGATCATGCGGGTCAGCAGGGCGTCGCGGGCGTCGATCATGTCGTCACCGAGCAGCACGGCGAACGGCTCGTCGCCGACATGCTGCCGGGCGCAGTACACGGCGTGCCCGAGCCCCTTCGGCTCGCCCTGCCGTACGTAGTGCATGGTGGCCAGGTCACTCGACTCGCGCACCGAGGCGAGCCTTTCCTCGTCGCCCTTGGCGCGCAGTGCCTCCTCGAGCTCGTAGGCTCGATCGAAGTGGTCCTCAATGGAGCGCTTACTGCGTCCGGTCACCATGAGCACGTCGGTGAGGCCGGCCGCGACGGCCTCTTCCACGACGTACTGGATCGCCGGCTTGTCAACGATGGGCAGCATTTCCTTGGGGGTCGCCTTGGTCGTCGGCAGGAATCGGGTTCCGAGTCCAGCCGCCGGGACGACCGCCTTGAGGACAGGTGAGAAGTCGGCCATGCAATGACCCTAGTCATCGGAAGGTGGAGAGTGGTGCAGGACCCAGAGCGGCACGGTGAAGAGTCAATGACGATCATTGCGGGCACGGCCGCCGCCAAGGTCTCGATGCGGGCGTCCTTGCTGGCCGCGCGCGGCGGGATGAGCGCCGAAGAGCGTGCGGTGGCGGCCCGCTCGATGCGCGATGCCCTGCTGACGCGGCCCGAGGTCGAGATGGCCGGGTCCATCGCCGCCTATGTCTCGCTCCCTGGCGAACCGGACACCCGCGGCCTGCTGTTCGCCCTGTGGAAGCGGGGTTCCTATGTGCTGCTCCCCCGGCTGCTGCCGGGCGGTGACCTGGACTGGGCGACCTACGAGGGGCCGGACTCCCTCGCGGCCGGCCCGTACGGCCTGCTGGAACCGGTCTCCGGGCCGCGCGGCGTGCGGGCGGTGGAGGCGGCCGACGTTGTGATCGTGCCGTCCCTGGCGGTCGACCGTACGGGGATGCGGCTCGGCCGCGGCGGCGGGTCCTATGACCGGGCGCTCGCCCGGGTCGGCCCGCAGATCCTCACAGTCGGCATGGTCTACGACTCCGAGCTGCTCGACGAGGTCCCGGCCGACCCCCACGACCAGCCCCTGCGCGCGGCCGTCACCCCATCGGGCGGCTTCACCCGCTTCGCCTGACGGCACTCCGCGACCGGCCACAGGGCGATCCCGGCGCCGGTGGGACGAGCTGCCGGGCCGGCGCCGGCGTTCACTACGCGTGATCTTGCAGTTGCCCGCTCTGATAGTAATGACGCATGGCGGACGCTCCGTGGCGAATCCTGGCACTGGTGCCCCTCGGGGAGGATCTCGTCCGCCCCATGTTCGCCGACCTCGACGTCGAGGTCGGCTTCCCGGAGACCCGCGACCGTGACGGCATGCAGGCCGCGCTCGCAGAGGCCGAACTCGTCATAGGCGACTTCACCGGGACCCTTCGGCTGGACGCCGCCGCGGTCGGCGCCGCACCTAGCCTGGCCTTCGTGCAGATGCCCCAGGTAGGGGTGGACAGCTGTGACCTGCCGGCGCTGAGCGCGGCGGGCGTACCGGTGGCCAACACGGCCGGAGCCAACGCCCGGGCGGTCGCGGAATGGGCACTCGGCGCCGCCTTGACCCTGTGCCGCCGGCTGGCCTGGGGGGACCGGCGGATGCGCTCGGGCGAGTGGCCGCAGAGCGAGCTGCTGGCCCGCGGCACCCGTGAGATCCACACGCTGCGCGTCGGCATCCTGGGCTTCGGCGCCATCGGCTCCGAGGTGGCCCGGTTGTTCGCCGCCCTCGGCTGTGATGTGTCGTACTGGTCACGGCGGCGCCGTCCCGACGCCGCGGCGACATACCGCCGGGAGCTCGACGACCTGCTGAGCAGCTCCGACATCCTGATCATCGCCCTGCCTCGTACGGCCGAGACCGCCGGCCTGCTCGGCCCCGAGCACCTCGCACTCCTGCCGCCGGGTGCGTTGCTGATCAACGGGGCACGGGGCGGCATCGTGCCCGAGGACGCCGTGCTGCAGGCCCTCGACCACGGACGCCTCGGCGGCGCCGCCCTCGACGTCTTCGAACCAGAACCGCCGGCCACGGGACATGCGCTGCGCTCTCATGAGAACGTGCTGCTCTCCCCGCACGTCGCGGGCGCCACCGCGCAGGCACAGCTCAACATCGTGACCCTGGTGATGAGCAATATCCGCGCCGCGATCGAGGGCGCCCCGGTGGTGAATGTGGTCAATGGCCTCGACCCGGTGATCCGCCGACGCTGACCGTTCGTCGGTTTATTACAAGTGTGCAGTGCACACTCAAATCTGTAGGATCACTACAATCACAGTGACCCCGGCAGACCCGAAGGGCGGTACGCGTGCGGCTTGACGTCTGGATGCTGGCCGGGGCCGCCCTCGTAATCGCCGCGATCGTCGCCGTACGGCTGTCGTACCGGATGGGCCTGCCGAGCCTGCTGGCCTACCTCGGGCTCGGGGTCCTGATGGGCGAGTCCGGCTTCGGCATCCGCTTCGACAACGCCGAACTCGCCCAGACCCTCGGTATGGCGGCCCTCGTCGTCATCCTGACCGAGGGTGGCCTGACGACGAATTGGCAGCACGTACGCCCCGGCGTCCCCATCGCGCTCTCCCTGGCCACGGTGGGTACGGCCGTCAGCATCGTGATCCTCGCGGTGACCGGGCACTGGCTGCTCGGCTTCGACTGGCGGCTGGCGTTCCTGCTCGGCGCGGTCCTGGCGCCCACCGACTCGGCCGCGGTCTTCTCGGTGCTGAGGCGGCTGCCGCTGCCCAACCGGCTGGCCGGGATCCTCGAGGCCGAGTCGGGGTTCAACGACGCTCCGGTCGTGATCGTCGTCATCATGCTGAGCGAGCTGAACGGGCACCGGCCCGGGATCTGGGCCCTTCTGGCGATCCTCGTGTACGAGTTGGTCGCCGGCGCGGTGGTCGGCTTCGTGGTCGGCCGGATCGGGGTCTTCACGCTGCGCAGGGTGGCGCTGCCCGCCTCCGGTCTCTATCCGCTCGCGGTGCTGTCACTGGCGCTGGGCTCCTACGGCGCGGCCGCGCTGCTGCACGCGAGCGGCTTCATGGCCTGCTACGTCTGCGCGCTCGTGCTGGGCAACGCACGCCTGCCACACCGGCCGGCGACGCGGGGGTTCGCCGAGGGCATCGCCTGGCTGGCCCAGATCGGGCTGTTCGTCATGCTCGGCCTGCTCGCGTCACCTTCCGAACTGCCGCATGAGATCCTCGCCGCCCTCGTCATCGGGTTCGTGCTCGTGCTGGTCGCCAGGCCACTGTCAGTGCTGATCTCCACGCTCGGGTTGGGTGTCGGCTGGCGCGAGAGAGCGTTCCTGTCATGGGCGGGCCTGCGCGGTGCGGTCCCGATCGTGCTGGCCACCATCCCCATCACCCACCTCGTCCCCGGGGCACAGCGCCTGTTCGCACTGGTCTTCGTGATCGTCGTATTCCTGACCCTCCTCCAGGGCCCGACACTCCCCCTGGTGGCACGGTTGTCCAGGGTCACCGTGGAGGGTGAGGCGAAGGATCTCGAGGTGGAGGCCGCGCCGCTCGAGGAGCTCAACGCCGACCTGCTGGAGGTACGCGTTCCGTCCGACTCACAGCTCAGCGGAGTGGAGATCTTTGAGCTGAGGCTTCCGTCCGAGGCCTCGATCACGCTCATCGTCCGGGATGGGCGCAGCTTCGTGCCGGGCCCGACGACCCAGATCCGTGGGGGCGACGTGCTGCTCGTCGTCGCGACCGCGCCCGCGCGGCGGGAGGCCGAACGCCGGTTGCGCGCGGTGAGCCGACGCGGCAAGCTGGCCGGCTGGTTCGGTGAGACCGGTGAGTAACGCACCACAGTCCCACAGGTACCATTGGCAGTCGTTAGACCAGAGTGCCAGTCCACCGTGGCTGTGTGCAGCGAGGAGGAACCGTGCCGACGTATCAGTACGCCTGTACCGCGTGCGACGAGCGGCTCGATGTCGTACAGAAGTTCAGCGACGACCCACTGACCGAGTGCGGGGAATGCGGTGGCCGCCTGCGCAAGGTGTTCTCCGCCGCGGGCATCATCTTCAAGGGATCGGGCTTCTACCGGACCGACAGCCGCGGCTCCGGCAAGGCACCCTCGACCACCTCGTCGAGCGGCTCGGACAAGCCCACGAAGAGCGAGTCCTCGTCGGATTCCAAGAGCTCGGACTCCAAGAGCTCCGGGTCCAAGAGTTCTGGCGACTCCAGCGGCTCTTCGGCATCCTCGTCCTCGTCTTCGTCTTCGTCTTCGGAGAAGGTCGCCTGACCTCGCGGATCCAAGCTTTCCGGGAGTAGCGCTCCCGCGGCGGCGCCCGATCGGACCGGGCCGGGCCGGCGAGTTATCCACAATTCGGGCGGGGGCCGCCTCGGGCGTACGGGCTGCGGTTAGGGTCGGCGCCATGCCCATGTCACAGCCCGTCGCCGAGGTCGGAGTCATCGGCGGTTCCGGGTTCTACTCGTTCCTCGACGATGTCGAGGAAGTCGCCGTCGACACCCCCTACGGCCGGCCCAGCGACCGGATCGCCATCGGGACCGTGCCCACCGGGAGACGGGTCGCCTTCGTCCCGCGCCACGGCCGCGACCATCGCTACCCCCCGCACAAGATCCCCTATCGCGCCAATCTGTGGGCCCTGCGGTCACTCGGAGTCCGTCAGATCCTGGCGCCGAGCGCGGTGGGCTCCCTCACCCCCAAGTACGGTCCCGGCACGCTCGCCATCCCGGACCAGCTCGTCGACCGGACCCATGGCCGCGCGCAGACCTTCTACGACGAGGGTGGCGCGGTCCACGTGACCTTCGCCGATCCCTACTGCCCGGTCGGCCGCCGAACGGCCGTCGACGTCGCCGCCAGTGCCGGTTGGCAGCCGATCGACGGCGGCACTCTGGTGGTGATCGAGGGGCCGCGCTTCTCCACGCGCGCCGAGTCGCAGTGGTACGCGGGCCAGGGCTGGACCCTCGTCGGCATGACGGGCCATCCCGAGGCCGTGCTGGCGCGGGAACTGGCGCTCTGCTACACGCCCATCTGCCTGGTGACCGACCTCGACGCCGGCATCGACGAGGGCGAGGGCGTCACGATGGGCGAGGTCTACCGCGTCTTCGCTCAGAACATCGACCGGCTCCGGCCCGTGGTCGCCGACCTCGTCGCCGCGCTCCCGGCCGAGCGCGACTGCCCCTGCGCACATGCGCTCGACGGCATCAACCTCCCCTTGGAGCTCCCGTGAGGGCCGGGCGGCCTCGAGTCGGTGTCTTTCAGGGCTTTCGGGGCGGGGCCACCATCCGGTCAGCCCGCCACCGCCGCTTGCCGGCCGCCGCCCTCGCGGCCGCCGCGATGGGCCTGGCACTCCTGTCCCTGCGGCCCACCACCCCACCGGGCGTACGGGTGGTGACCGCGGCGCGCGATCTCCCCGGCGGCACGACGCTCCGGGTCAGGGACCTGCGAGAGATCGCGCTGCCCGCGGCGGCAGTGCCCGACGGGGCCGTACGGTCGGGCGCGGCCGGGCGGGTCCTCGCGGCGCCGATGCGCCGGGGCGAGCCGGTCACGGACGCACGACTCGTCGGGGCCGGGTTGCTGGACGGCTACGGGCCAGGAGTGGTCGCCACCCCGGTGCGGGTCGCGGACGCGGCGGCCGTACGGCTGCTTCGCGCGGGGCACCGGATCGACGTCCTGGCCGCCGCGCCGGCCCCGATGGAGGACATGGTGCCCGTACCTGAAGGACGGGCACGGCTGATCGTGTCCGCCGTGCCGGTCATCGCCGTACCCCGGGGATCACCCGGCGACCAGGGCGCGCTGGTCGTGCTGGCCACCAGCCGCGAGCAGTCGATGGCCCTCGCCGGAGCGGGCACACGGCTCTCGGTGACCATCGTGGCCGGCGCCTGATCCGGAGCCTCGTACGGCGGCGGCGTCAGCCCGTAGGTGCTTTGTACTCCCAGTGCCAGGGCTCGAAGGGGCTGCTGTAGGCCCAGGCCGGGTGGAACCAGCCGTACTTCAGCGAGTTGGCCCGCAGCCAGTTGAACTGGCTCGAGCCCTGATTCTGCACGCCCCCGCAGATGTCGACAGCGGTGCCAAAGCCATGGTTACTGCTTCCCGGGACGGCGGCGTACCCGGGGGGACGGCTGGCATAGAGCCGGTGCTGATCGGACAGGCTGCGGTAGGAGTCGGTGAGGCACATGTTCCCGCCGAAGCGCCGCTTGTAGGCGGCGTTGAGCTTGTAGAAGGTCAAGGCCGCGTCCGCCCGCAGCTTCCTGCCCGGCTGCGGCAACCGGCACAGGTAGCGGCTCGGGATGAGGCCGTTCGGGAACTTGCGCGCGTTGGTGACCAACGCTGGGTCACAGCCGAGGGAGAGCCGCCGCTCCTCGCCCGCCTGCATCCGGTCGAGCATCTGGTTGAGCTGGCGGGTCAGCTCCGCCGAACGCCGCCTCAGTGCGTCGACGCTCCGCTGGAGCCTGGCCTGCTCGACCGCGTTGCGGGACTGCAGGTCCTGGGCGGTGGAGGTGAGTTCCTCGCGTCGCTGCCGGACGCTGGTCACCTGGCGGATCAGCGCCTCCTGGGCCGCGGCGATGTGGCTGACGTCCGCTGCGGCCCGCAGGCCGGTCTCCGGCGAGACACGGCCGAAGACCACCATCGAGCCGGCCGCCCCCTTCTGCTGGTAGGCGGCGTTCGCGAGCCGCACCAGCGGGCCCCTCATCTGCTCGAGTTGCGCGTCGGCCTTGCCGAGTTCCGCCAGGGTGGCCTGGAGCTTCTGCCGCGACTGTGCCAGTTGTCTGCGTCGGCTCACCGACTGCTGGGTCGCCTTCTCCAGGTCCGCACGCGCTTTCGTCGCCTGCTTGTGGAGGACGTCGACCGGGTCGAGTGCGCTGCGCTGCGCGGCGATCCCCGGCGATATGAAGGCATGCGGTGCGCAGAGGAGCACGAGCGACGCCATCGCCAGGAAGGCCGCGGTCAGCCCAGCCGACCGTGGAGCTGGCACGTTGGAGACTCCGGACTGTGGGGGGAACAGCCGCAGGAACATTACTACACGAAGCCGAGCGATCTCACCGTGACCCTATGAAATCAGCTCAATTCAGCCAGTTCGGTAACCGTTCCTCCTACACCACTCGAGCAATGGAGGGAAGCGCCGCCAGTTGCCCGGGCAGCGCCGCTGCGGCTGCGCGCTCGAGGACTTGGGAGTGGGGCCTGATGTCTTCGGTGCCGGTTTTGTGACCTTCGGGGTAACGACAACCGGAGGAACCGCTTCGCCCTGTGTGGGATAGACGCGAGGCGTCGGCCGCCCGGAGACGGATGCCGCCGTTTCCCCGCTGGCCGGCTTGATCACCGGAGCCGTCCGGTCCTCGCGCGTGGCGCCGATTCCGGCCAGCACCACCCCGAGCAGCACCAGCCCCGCGGCCAGCAGCACAACGCCGCGGTTGGCCCTCAACCGGCCCAGGACGGACGTAGCGGCAGACGACCGCGCTGACCTCGCCTCGTCGCCCTCCTCGGGCCGCGACCAGATCTCTTCACCCTCGGGACCCACCACGGGACAGGAGCGTACAGAGCACCACGAGCTAATGCTCAATCACGCACATCCCGACCCGCCCCGTAGCCGCCACGCGTGGATCAATGCGCACGGCCTCGGCTGGAGCGCTAACCTGTCAGAGGTCGTTCGATCGGACACAGGAGCCCCAAGCCCGCCCATGCGTGCGATGATCGTCAACCGCGCAGGAGCGGCCGTCAAGGTCCAGTAGGCTCTAACAGCGACAAGCCCTCGTAGCTCAGGGGATAGAGCAACGGTTTCCTAAACCGTGAGCCGCAGGTTCGAATCCTGCCGGGGGCACCCAAGATGATCAGTGAAAGCCCCGGTTGACCAGCCCTAACGCAGGTCGCCGGGGTTTCGCGCGTGTGCAGCCGTACGCCGCACGAGCAGCTCCTCAGCCCCTGGTCGCGGGATATACGCGGGATGAGACGGCGGGCAACGACCTTGCGGGGACTGATGGCCCGCACAGGACGGCCGAAGACCAGGTCAGCGCCCAGCGATTGTGCAATTAGCGTGCAATTAGCCAGGGTGAACAGGGGTCAAGAGCGGGTACTCGCGGTCACATTGGAGCGCAGGTCAGGGCCCTCAACGGCCATGTTCGGTTTGCTTCCCAAGCTGACAGTGGCTTCGAGCACCACCGGCGAGGCAGAGCTAGGCGAGCCGCAGTTCGTGACAGCTGGAGCCTAATCGGGGTCTGTCGGCCAGTCAGGCGGTGCCGCAGCGGCGGCGGCCTCCTGCCAGGCAAGCAGACCGCCGCGCAGGGGCCAGGCCCGGGTGCGCTCAGGGTGGCTGGGTATGCCGGCGTACACGGCGCCGAAATGCCACTGGTGCGCTCGGGCGGCACTCTCCACGGCCAGTCGGCCGGCCTGACGGTCGCGTTCGAGCTGATCGGCGATGAGCGAATCTTTCCGCATCACAAGCGCGATCTGCTCATCGATCTGCCCAGGTGAGGGGGCGAGAGACAACTCCAACATGGGCGGGAGGAGTCCTTCGGCGAGCGCCGAGGCCAGCCGGGCATGCCCGTCCAACAGCAGCCAGCCGTCCAGGCCGCTGACCCACCACAGCAGCAGCGGCGGCAGTACGCCCTCGCGGGCGAGCTTGCGGTAGGCCTTTACCCTGGCGTGATCCGCAGCAGGCAGCGGATGCATCGGCACCACGGCGTTCCAGCCGGCGCACCAGTCCAGGTAGCCGACCGAGTCGACGGCGAGCTCATTCCTCCAGACCGATTCCGGCCCCGGTGGTCGCCATGGCTTCAGGCTCCACCAGCCTGCATGCAACGGCCCAGGCGCGATGGTCAGCCATGACGCATACCGGTGCGGCCACGCCGGCGCCGTCCGCGCCAACGCTGCGGTAATCGGCGGAAGCACCGGCAGGTATCCGGAGAGCCGCAGATAGTGCACGCCATACTTCCAGCGCGCCACTTTCGCCAGTAGCACCGGCCGCGTTTCCTGCCAGATCCAGAACCGGTTCGGCCCGGCGACCTCGATTCGCATTCGTGGGATCGCCGATGCGGACACGCCCAGGCGCAGTCCTCCGCCCGGAACTTGATCTCGACGCACCGCCGCAATCTGCGCGAGATCAAGGGAGGAAGCATCTGCCGGACGAGACGTCTGCCGGGGCTACCTGCTCCCAGCTCAGCCCCGTGATCGGCATCGAATGGGTCAACGGTCTCCGGAGCCGGTAGGGCAGGCCCAGGCCGGGCAATTAGCGGGCAATTAGCCAGGGTGACCAGGGGTCAACAGGGGTCACTGGTGATCACAGCCAGCCGCAGGTCAGCGCCCACCGTCTCGGAGAACCGGACGATTCCCAAGCTGACAGCGCAGGTATGGGCAGTCCTATCCGAATCACCGCCGGGCCGGAGCCTCCAGCTATTGAGCGATCAGGGTCAAGCCTTCGTGTTCGGCGAAGTCCTCAAAATCCTTGACGTTCAGAGTCGCCAGCGGCAACCCGTAGGTGAGGGCGCACGCGGCGATCCACGAGTCGTTGGCAGGCCGGGGCCGACCGCGGCGGATGGCGTACGCGGAGATCTGACCCCACGTTCGGGCGACGTCATCGCTGTACGGAAGGACGATCACTCCGTTGAGCCAGTGGTTCAGGGCGTCGCGGTTGCGCCGGCCCCATTGCCGAAGTTCGGCCCACTGGATCAGTTCGCCGAGGGTGATGAACGTGATGCACGGCTGCTTGCCGATGAGCCGGGTCATTACGGGGGAGGGGAGCCGGCGCTTCAGGCTCAGGGACGAGACGTCGGTGTCGAGGACTACGCGATCCACGGGCGGTCAGGCCAGGTCGGCGTGACGGGTGGCGTGGACGTGAGCCAGGAAGGCGTCCAGTTCTTCGTCGCTGTCGAAGACGTCGTCCTGGGCGAGGTCATCCGGTGACTCGATCGGCCGGACGTGCTTGCGCCGCGCCAGCTCATCGATCGATACCGAGCCACGCTCCGGAGGCCCCGCAGGGTGTTCCGCGCTGCTCGTGCTCATCGTCACCTCCTGTTACCGTCACTATCGAGTGTCGCACGCCTCCGCCGCAGTGCGCGAGCAAAGCCAAGATCCCCGGGACGAGCGTCACCGAGCGCGCGGGATATGTGCGGGATGGCCACCCCTGAAGATACGTGCGGGAGCCGGTTGGATGCAGGTCAGGGCGCATGTAGCCGCCGGACCGCTTGTGGATTCCTAAACCGTGAGCCGCAGGTTCGAATCCTGCCGGGGGCACCACGTTTGACCAGGCATTTCTAGCCGTTTGCGACCCGCGTGATCAGCGACCTCCGGGCTGGGGAGCCCGAAGGGAGCCCGAAGGTTCCGGACTCCCCACCAGCGGTTTTCCGCGGGACCATCGCCACGACCGCCTCCGCCGCGTTCCGGGCCACGTCCGGCAGGACCGAGGTGTAAATGTCGGCGGTGATGCCCGTGGAGCTGTGCCGGAGCATCGCCGAGATCACCTTCATGTCCACTCCGGCCGCCAAGGCGAGCGTGGCCGCTCCGTGCCGAAGGTCGTGAAGCCGGATCCGCGGTAGGCCGGCCTCGAACGAGAGCCGGTCGAACTGCTTGCTCAGGGTGGAGGGGTGGAGTGCCCGCAGCCGAAACTTGATCATCGGGTTGAACTTCGACAGCTGGGCGCGGACGAGCCCCAGGCCTTGAGACATGACGGGCAGTACGTCCGGATCCAGCGTGTTGACCCACCCGCGGTAGGCCTTGGTGAACGCCTGCCAGTCCTTCAGCAGGCCCCGCTCGGCCGGCGAGAGCCGCGCCATGGCCTGCGCGGTGCGCCTGCGCAGCCGACACCTGCCCGGTGGCGTCCGCCGTCTTGGCCAGGGCGTCGGCCTGCTGCAGGTTGTTGATGCGGTCCTGGATCTGCTGGCTGCGGATCCCCCGCTGCGCGTTCGCGACACCTTCGAGGGCCTGCTGCAGCTGCTGCTTTGCGGCGCGGACCTGCTGGGAGCCTTCTACGCCAGCACGTGCGGCGGCCCGCTCGTCGACGACCATCCGCTTGTAGGCGAGTTGCTGCTGTTTGAGCCGCTGCACCGCCTGGTCGTAGGCGAGCTGCGCCTCACGCCGGTCGAGTTCGTGCGCTTTGGCCTGCGCCTCGGCCTGTTTGATCGCCTCCTGCCCGGCGTCGACGGCCAGCTTGGCGAGGTCCTTTTGCAGCTGCATGGAGTTCGGGTCGGCCTGGACCCCTTTGAGGTTCTCCTGGGCCTTGGCGAGGTTCAGCTGTGCCCGCTGCACGGCGAGCGCGTCCTGTCGGGAGGAGGTCAGCTGGTCCAGGGCCATCCGGGCCCGCTCCACGGCGATCTCGTCGCTGCGCAGCGACAAGGCCGAGGTGACGGCCTGGTTGTGCATGTCGACCAGGCCGCGGGCCGCCTCCCGGCGGGCGGCGTTCAGATCTGACTGTGCCTGCCGGGCGGACTGCTGCGCATGGGTGAGCTGCCGCTCGGCCGTGGCCATCTGCTGGGCGCTGAGCTGCGCCTGCAAAGCTGCGATCGCGGACGCGTTGACCGCCACGGTGCCGGTACGGGTCGCGGCGGTGACGTCGTTCTGCGCAGCCTTCTGCCGCTGGAGCGCCTCACGGATCCGTGAGACGCCGGGGACGGCGACGGCAGCCATCCCCGCGAGGCCCAGGCCCGCTCCGGTGGCCGACGCGGCGATCGCGCCGATCCCCGCAGCGACGGTGGCGCCGAGCGGGATCGCCGCGAGTACAGCCATCTGGATACCGAGCTGGAACAGCGCCGACCGTGCCCTGCTGGTGTTCGCCCCGACGTTGACGTTGACGGACCGGCCGAACATCCGGTCTGCTTCGTCACGCAGCGCCAGGAGCGTCGCCATGGCCGCCGCGGTGTCGGCGTCGACGTTGATCGTGGTGGTGAACGGGCCGAGGCTGGCCAGCTGCGCCCGGACCCGCTCGACGCTCTTGGGGTCCAAGACGACCTTGGCCTTGACCTTGGCTTCGGGGAGGTTCTTGAGCCGGGCCTCCAGTTCGGCCTTCATCCCGGTCGCGAAGCTCCGGCCGGCCGCGCGGCCGGCCTTGGCCGCTTCCGCATCGATCCGCGGCCGCGACTCCTTGATTGCCTCCTCCAGGCGGCGGGGCGCCGGACTTCATCCCTTCGGCGAGGGTCCGGCCGAGACGGCGGCCCTCCTGGCTGACTGTCGGGTCCAGCCGGGAGCGGATCTCCCTCCCCCACGCGGCGGCGGAGATCTTGGGGAGGATGTCGATGCCTACGGATCCGGCGTCCTGTTCTGCCACCGTCACCCTCCCCTGTCCCTGCTGGTCGGCGACGGGGTTATCCCGCCTGCTGCTGGTAGGTGGGGCTGTACTTGCGGAGCTGCGCCACCCGGGCGAGATGGGTTTCCTGCCGGCCTTCGGCGGCCTTATCGGCGGCGTGGTCCCGCGCCGTCTTCGGCGTCTTGACCGGCGAGGTCTTCGGCGGGTCGCCTTTGAGGCGCAGGCCGACCCACATGATCCGCAGGAGCGTCTGCAGGTAGGTGATCTCCGTGGCCTGCATCCAGTCCCGCTCGGTCCATCGGCGGTCTTCGAGGTCGCCGGTGAGTGCCGTCCGGGTCTGTGACTCCGGCGGTAGCCAGCCGAAGTAGGCGGCGGCCGAGCTGGACAGATCGATCCCTGCTGGGCAGACAAGGCGCCGGGACTGTCGGCGTGGTCCGGGACGTAACCCCACGGGATGCGGCAGGAGGGGCCGTGGAGCCGGGCCCGTTAGGAGCCGGCCAAGGCGGCGACGAGCTCGGCGCGGCTCTTGCCCGCGGCCTCCTCGGCCGGCGTGCCCCGCGCGACCGCGTACTTTGCCGAACGACGTCGCGCTACTCCGATGCTGTTCGCCGCGACGGCTTCAACGCCTCACGCCAAGCCGGCCGCTGCGGTGGCCGCCGGGACCATCGCCCTCTCCTGTTTGACCGCCGCAATGCTGTACATGCCCGACAGCTACCGCAGCCCCATCCACCCGCCGAGCTCGCCCCCAGGCGCCCCAAGCGGCGCCAGGCCCTCACCAAGGGAAACGAGCGAACCGCGACACCCCGACCTCAAGCAGCTCCCCACTCGCCTAGGTCCACGTTCTCCCGCGCCGGCCGTACCGGTCGCCGACCACAGACCGACGTCTCGCCCTGATGGCATACGCGCCACCGCGCATCCAGTGCCACGGTTCCCCCGCAAGGTCCGCACGCCCCGGATCGTCCCGCCGCCGCAGCATCTCCCCGACAGCCCTCGTACGCCTGAGCCGGGATCAGACCGGCCGTACGGCTTCGTGGTGGAGGCCAGGGTCGAGGTGCTCCCGAAGGTGCTTCCGAAGGTGCTTGTGGCGGCCGCGGTAGACCTCCGCGCGCTGCGGGCTCCTCGCCTGGGGTTCTGATCCCCGCCGGAGTGGCGTGCTGTCGACATCACGACAGCTCCACGGCCCCTCCGGCCCTGGTCACGCCCATGGGTCCTTGCCTACATCGCGACCAGCAGATCAGGGCCCTCTGGTCGTCCAGTCCAGCCAGCGTACGAGGCGCAGGCCGCCGACTAACTTCTCGATGGCACTGGTGCCGTTTCGCCCACGATGGCATCGACATTGGTGTCGCCCGGAAGTAGCCAGGTCTGGTCCAATGTCCTTGCCACTCGTTTTCCTGCCTGCTCCTGCTCTCTCTAGCCGCCTCCGACGACCTGAACCACAGCGAGGGGCAGGTGCGGAAGTCGCCGCCGTGTCCAGGCCGGTACGGCTCAGGCGCCCACGCTGCGTAGCGTCTGCGCAAGTCCGGCGTCGATTCGGTCCATCGTGGATTCGTACGCTTCCGGCATGTCGACACCGAGCCGGTCGGCGAGCACGAAGACCCACCAAAGGCACTCGGCCAGCTTGTGCCGCAGCTCGGCGTCCACGTCGCCGTCGATGTCCCACGTGCGCTCGGCGGCGAGCACCAGGCGGCCGACGTAGGCGGCATCGTTGGTGAAGCCGAGCGCGAGCTCCGGCAGCGTCCACGTCCTGCCCAGCAGGCGCTGCTCGATCTGCTCGTACTGGGCCCGCACCTGCAGCGCACGGGCGTCCGCCTCGGCGAGTCCGGCACCGTCGTCTGACTGCTTCTCACTCATCTGGGGCTCCTCGTGGTGGATCATCGTTACCTTCTCGACGGTAGATCGGATTCCGGGCAGTTTCGGTCCTGGTTTGTCTGGCGTGGTGGCGGATCGGTTTTCGGACGAAACACGTCGGCGCAGGCCGCAGGGCCGTTCCGTGGTCAGGCCACCACTCTTTACAAGTCGGTGATGTGGCTGTCGGCCACGGCGAGGGCCAGCTCGGGTCCGTAGGCGGAGGCGGGGGACTGGAATCCGGCAGTGAACGACCCCTCTAGGACGCGTCGGGCGATCTCCACGGACGAGTGCTGGGTGAAGCGGTAGCCGGTCGGGGTGTCGATCAGAGCGCGGGCCACGCTGCCGTCACGGCCGGTCGCCTCGGCGACGACCTTGCTGCGGCCGACCTCACGCTCGGCTGCGGTCGGCCCGTCGGGCAGGGCATCGAGGTCGATGTCGATGGGCAGCGGCTGGCCGGTCTGCACGTAGACCTCGATCGTGGGGACTCCTGTGGAGACGTGGCTGGTGACCAGGTCTCCCATGGGGGCGGACACGCATGCTTCCGGGCCGCCGTCGCCGAAGTCGAACGATGCGGTCTTGGGCTCTGGCAGCGTGACGATGTCGCCGTCGGCGCGAACCAGTGCGCCCAGCTCCCCGATGCCTTCGGTCGCGCTGGCGATGGACCCGCGGGAGAAGAGGTTCAGCCCGGCCGCCTCCTCGGGGGAGGCGCTGAGCAGCTTGAGAGCGATGCGCAGGCGGATGGGGTCCGTGACACGCGCAGCGGCGTGCGCGGCGACGCAGTCACTGGGCACGACATCCCAGCCGGCGCCCGCCATGACCATCACGCCTGCCGCGGCGGCCTCGGCGTGCCGGGTCTGCGCGGCGGCGAAGACGCCGTACTCGGCGGTGGTGTCCAGGTAGTGCACACCGCCCGCGATGCAGGCATCCATCAGTGGGCCTGCTGTCTTGCGGAAGGGGCCGGCCACATTCAGGACGGCCGTGACGTCGTCGAGGCCGTCGCGCACCAGTGCCGGGTCATCGACTGGGAAGGAGCGGCCTTCCACGCCGAGCTCCTTTGCGAGGGTGTCGACGCGCTCCTGGTTTCTGCCGGCCACGATGAAGTCGAGGTCCAGGTGCTGGGCGTGCTCAGCAACAAGCCGTCCGGTGTATCCGGTGGCTCCGTAGATCATCAAACGGCTACTGCCCGCCATAGTGTGCTCCGTACCGTGGGGAGAGGAAAAGACGTGGGAAGGGCAGCGCGGCTCTGGGGCGGATTCGCCCAGGGATGCCTGCCGTGTTCCACGCTAGAGGCAGATCCGGACAGGTTCTGTCCTGGTCTTGACCCGGTGTGGATCAGGGGTGGTTGCCCGTAGCCGTGTGGGGGGTGGCTGTGTTGGTGCGGTACAGGGCGTCGAGACGGCTCAGCAGTGCGTCACGGACGGAGTCGGGTGACAGGACCTGCAGCGGGGAGCGCAGGCTGAGCAGGTAGCCGGCCATCTGGTCGGGGTCGGAGCCGCCGATCGTGATGATCGTGTCGCGCGGTCCGTCGGACTCGTGGGCCGCGACGATCGGCGCGACCAGGCGCAGGGTCTCCTCGAGGGGCAGGGGAAACCGGACCTTGGCGTAGAAGGGGTATCCAGTGCGGACGATGGTGTCGGAGACGAGCTGTGCGGCATCGGGGGGAGCGGCCAGGTCGACGACGAGACCGGTGGGATGGGCGTCCAGGACCCGGTCCGCACGGAAGCTGCGCCATGCATCACGGTCGACATCACGGGCCACGAAATACCAGTGGGCCCCTGTGTAGACCAGGCGATGCGGGTCGACGTCGCGGACACTGGTGTTGCCCTGCATGTCCCGGTAGGACAGCCGCGTTCGCTCCGTTGCGCGGCAGACGGAGGCAAGCACGAGCAGCACGGCGGCGGAGGCCTGCGGAGCGGGTGAACGTGGTGTGTGCTCCACGGCGGCGTCCAGACTCGCCAGCCGCGCGGCCATGCGCTTGGGCAGAATCTGCTGGAGCTTCAGCAGAGCCGACAACGCTGCTTGGTCACCGCCGAGGGCCGCGCCGTGGGCGGCCTCCCGAAGGGCCACGGCTACGGCGAACGCCTCATCGTCGTCCAGGTTCAGCGGCGGCACCCGTGCTCCGGCACTCAGCCGGTAGCCACCGCCTGGGCCGGGTACCGACTCCACGCCGTATCCCAGCTCACGCAGCCGGTCGACATCCCGGCGGACCGTGCGCTCGGTGACCTCCAACCGGGCTGCCAACTCCGCGTTCGACCACGTGGGTCTGCTCGACAGCAGCGACACCAATCGCAGCAGACGGGCAGATGTAGCGATCACAACGCGAGCCTACGACAGCGGCGAGGACGGCTCCTGGCGGTCTGGGGGGCTTCTGCGTTGTCCCGTGAGCGCGGCGACCTCCATTCGGATGCACGACGGTCACCGGCCTCGGTGCACTGGGGAGGACGCCGTCGCGCACCTCGATGGCCGCATGGGAGCCCGTAGGGAGCCCGTACGTCCCGGAACAACGCGGTCCGGCGCGGAGAATCTGACACGTCCCGGCATGCCACAGCGCCCGCGAGCGGCAGAAACGACACATTGCGACATCGCCCGGCATCACCTGACACGTCCGCTCACTGTTTCCTAAACCGTGAGCCGCAGGTTCGAATCCTGCCGGGGGCACCCACCACACGCAGCGAAGACCCCTACCTGACCGGCGGAAACGCCGGACCGGCAGGGGCCTTCTCCTGTGTCACCGTGTGCCGATGATTGTCGGTCTAAGCCGGTGTCTGTGCCCAGGGCATGGGCACGGCCACGGGATGGCTACGGGATGAGACCGACCTGCAGCAAGCGCAAGCCGAGCGCGTGCAGCGACACACCCCGCCAGCGGCGCGTCACCGACCTGTACGGGCAGGCGGTCGAGCAGCCGGGCCATGACGCCCTGCAACGGTGACGACCTGCCGTCCGATCAGGGGCGGCGTCTCAGGCGCGCCTACAGGCGTTCCGGGGGCTCCAGGCACTCCGCGGTGTTCAGACACTTCAGGACGCGCCCCCGCCCCCGGCACCGGCACCGGCGCCGGCTGCCGCCTCACCTGCCCCCTGCTCCCGTTCCGCCCGTTCCCGCGTCGGCCGCACTCTCTGGACCGGCATCTGCATAGGACGCATTTCGTGCTCCATCTCCTGCTGCGCGCGTTGCCGCTGCATCTGCCCGCTCGTGCTCCTGCCGAAGTTGTGATTCCGGTTGATCACAATGACGCGCTGGTGATGGCGAAAGTGGTTGCTGTGCCATTGGCGGAAATGGTGATGGTTGCTGGTGCGGCAGCCGCCGCCACCGCGGCATCCCATGCTCACCTGGGGTGCGGCGGCCAGAGCTTCCGCACTGGCCGGGGATGCCGCCCCGACCGCGAGGGCGGCACCACCCGCGAAGACCAGGCCAGACACGACAACCGCCATCCGCTTCGGAACTCCCATGGAACTTTCCTCCTTGGAGAAATTAGCCATAAGGCTACATTCGGATTTCGATGGAACCAGATCGGCGCCGTAGCCTGACTTGACGTCACAGCCGGCACTGAGCCAACGAATTCACCCAGCACCTGACTCCATATCCTAAGTTCCACTTACATGATCCCCTGGACCAACTCCGCGAAACCGCATCATGGGAGACTTGGCGTCCATCAAACAGTCTCGGCGAACCTGCTTTAATGAAGACGATCATGCATATTAAGCACTTGTATACGCCATTAAACAGGTGTATGCCCAGATCGCCATGGCGGTCCATGCGCAACGCTGTCCCACGCGTTGTAGGCCGACCGCGGGACCACACGACAAAAGGAGGGGGCCTCGCACTGATAGGTGCGAGCCCCCTCAACGCCCCCGGCCGCGTAGCGGTCAGGCCAGTAGCGAAGTCCCAGGCGCCCCGGGCGCCAGGGGAGCTCCAGATGATCCCGACGCTTCGGAGGAGTCAGAATCTCCGGCTACGCCGCCCGTCCCGCCTGGCGCGCCCGGAGCGCCCGGGGATCCGGCCTTTCCGGATGTGCCTTTCGCCTGGCGCGACACTTCACCCGGCTCAGGGTCCTTCGAGGCCGAGCCAGGAGCCGGCAGCGCGCCGTCTCCCGCGCGCACCTGGGGTGCGGCCACCAGAGCTTCCGCACTGGCCGGAGATGCCGCCCCGACCGCGAGGGCGGCACCACCCGCGAAGACCAGGCCAGACACGACAACCGCCATCCGCTTCGGAACTCCCATGGAACTTTCCTCCTTCGAGAAATTAGCCATAAGGCTACATTCGGATTTCGATGGAACCAGATCGGCGCCGTAGCCTGACTTGACGTCATAACCGGCACTGAGCCAACGAATTCACCCAGCACCTGACTCCATATCCCAAGTTCCACTTACATGATCCCCTGGACCAACTCCGCGAAACCGCACCATGGGAGACTTGGCGTCCATCAAACAGTCTCGGCGAACCTGCTTTAATGAAGACGATCATGCATATTAAGCACTTCTTTTCGCCATTAGATAGGTGTATGTCCAGATCGCCCTGCCGGTCGATGCCGAACGCTGTCCCGTGCGGGTTATGGCCCCGCTCGTACGCGTGCACGTCCGCGGTCTCGAGGAGGCGCAGCACGGCGGGCCGGAGAGGGCCCGGAAACGCTGTTTGTCTTCCTGGCCAGCGGGGACCACGTCCTGAGGTTCCGCCAGGGCCATCTGACGAGCAGCACCTCGCGGACGCGGGGACCACGGCATGGAGAGCCAGACCCCGGCAATCCGACCGGCCGGCCTGCGGGAGAGCACCGTTCAGGGCCACTGTGAGCGCGAACGCCGGGGCGTCAACGGGCAGGGAGGACCACGATGAGCGAACGCCCGCAAACCCAGCCAGAGAGCGATGCCCTCCATCTCGCCCATCGCACAGATGGGCATTACGCACGCATCGCGAGCAGCTACAACGACACCTGGTCGAACCGATCCGAGTACCTGACCTGGATGAGCAGGCAGATCGCAGACCGGTTCCGAATGTCCTCGGGAGCCCGAATCGCCGACATCGGGGCGGGCACCGGGCTGTTCCTCGGCGAACTCGCGGAGTCGGCGTCGCCACAGGTCCCGATCCTGTGTGTCGACCCCTCGGCCGAGATGCTCCAGCACCTTCCCGAGGACCCGCGGCTGCGACCTATCCATGGCACCGCTGAGGACATCGCCGCCGGCCGGGTGGCGCTCCCCTACGAGCAGCTCGACGGGCTCCTGATCAAGGAGACCATCCACCACCTGCGAGACGTGCCCGGCACCTTGCGTGGGCTCACCGATCTGCTGGCATCCAGTGGCCGCATGCTGGTCGTCACACTGCCACCGGCGCTGGACTACCCACTGTTCCAGGCCGCGCTCGACCGCTTCGCCGCGACGCAACCCGAGCCGGAGAGCATCGCGGAAGCCATGCGGGCGGCTGGACTCGAGACGGAGTACACGATCGAGGTCTTCCCCGTCACTGTCGACCGGGCGCACTACATCGACCTGGTCGCCAACCTGTGGATGTCCGTGCTGTCCACCTTTACGGACGAAGAGCTCGCAGCCGGACTCGGCGAGATGCGGGAGCGGTACACACAGCGGGAGCTGCACTTCATGGACCGTTTCGCATTCATATACGGGGTTCGGTGAAACGGCGCGGGCCGACGGAGGAGTCCGTCGATGTGGTCGGTGAAGCGGCGGCCAGGGCGTGCGGGCCTCTTGATCCTTGGTCCCCGAAGAGACGTCGGCCTTCGGCTGCGCCGGCTGCCACGAGGTGCCACGCCAGTGTTCTGATGATCATCTCGGAGCGGTTTCGGATGGCCGATTACAATGGAACCCCAGGTCCGTAACAGCGAGGACGATCGCTATGACAGAGGCCACGACAGTCGACCGCGACGGCTGGGCCAGATTCTTTGACCTGCTCACCGCGGATCACAAAGGCAAGTTGGCGACCATCGAACTGGCTGACGCCGACTTCGGCCACGGGCATGAAACCGAGCGTCTTCCGTTCAACTACGCGTCTTACGATCACCGCGACGACGTGGTGGTCGTCGGGATCGGAGGCGAATCGGCACGCTTTCCCGTCCTGCTGCGTCACATGATCAATCATCCGGTCGAGATCGACTTCGCTGTTCCGCGGCCGACTGAGACGGATGTCCGGGTCGTTGACTCCGGCGGGACGACGACGATACTTCGCTTGCGTCCCAAGCCGGCCCTACCGGATGACGCGACCTGAAGGCCGATCCTAAGTCGGGGCCGGCGCCGCCAACGGCGGGCAAGGAGCAGCGCCCTCGCCGGCTACCAGCACACGGCCTGACGACCAGCCGGGCCCCAGGCGCTGTGCGGTCGGCTGAACAAGGATCACCATGGCCTGGCCCGAGCCACGCGTCCGAAAGCGGCCAACTCAAGGCCGGCGCGCAGGTCGAGGATGGGTGCATGTGGTGGTTCATCGGGGGACTGATCGTGGCGCTGTTCGCCCTCTGCTTCGTGGTGGACGGGCGGGCGAGGCGGCGGGGGCACCGGTTCCGGGACGGCGCGGAGATATCACGCGAAGCGCGCCAGAACCGCAGGGACATTCACGCATGGAAGGGGGCCGCTCTCGGCAACAAGGGCGAGGACGTCTCCTGGACATGGCACCAGCGGCGCGCACGAGGAGACATGCGCCCGTGACAGCGGGGGGCGACTACGTGCCGCTCCGCCGGGCAAACGGCCCGAGGCGAAAACGCACGCGGCCCGGTGGACAGCGCCGGGCCCCGTGCGAGTTCTGATGAAAATGCGAGGACGGACGAATGGTGGCCGGGGCGCCTCACAAACGCCGGGCACCCCGCTTGACCCAGCCGAACACGCCGGTGGCCAGGAAGAGCACCAGGCCGATGAAGAACAGCCAGAACAGGCCCTTGATCGCGAGACCGAGAACGGCCAGGATCGCCCAGATCACTAGCAGTGCGACGATGAGCCCGAGCATGAATTACCTCCTCCATCAGGACCGCCTCCTAGGGGCGGCGCGGGGCTGTTCTTACCCCCTCATCGTGGTCTACACCTGTCTCCGCACAAATGGAAGCCCGCGCTATGGGCCGGCGTCCCGCACGAGCCGGGCACACGCGAATGGCCGACCACGCGCCCCTCGACATCCCCTATACCGGACCCGAACCTGGTCTCTGACCTGGGCTTTCAGTCGTGGCCCCGGCCGTGCCCGGACCCCTTGTCCCCGTGGTCGTCGCTCTGGCCTTTACCCGCGCCATGGCCCTTCTTCCAGCGCTTTATGTAGTCACGCGATTGGTTGTTCACATGGACCGGCCTGGCGGGCTGCACCCTATGCGTCTGTGGCGTGCCGGCGACACTGTGCCGCACCCGGGTGCTCTTCGGGCGGGTGTCGTCCTTGTCCGCCGGCGGCCGGGAGCGAGCGGGCTCGGCGGCCGCGGCGAGGACTGTGACGGTCGTACCGGCCGGAACCGTCCCAGAGGGGGCTATCCCGACAACGACGTCACGATGGCCAGGATCAGCCTGCGGCCGGACAGTGGTGCGGAGGCCGAGCGCGTGGAGCCGCTCGACCGCGTCGGCCACCGGTCGGCCGATGTAGGTGTCGACGGCGACGGTCACCGTCTGGGCCGCCGCGGGCTTGACCGGGACCGGATGCCGCAGTGTCCAGCCGGCGGTTCCGCCGACGAGCACCAGCATGGCGGCGGCCACCGTCGCCGCCGCCCGCCTGCCCCGCTGTTTGAAGGTTCGGGCCGGCGGCTGGCTCTGGCGCCCACCGGCATCCCCGTAGGTGGTGGACACCAGGTGGGTATCCCCCGGCGGCACGGCTGGGGCGCCTGCGATCTCCGGGTCCGCGAGGAGCCGCCTGGCCCACTCCGCGACCGCCTGGGCCCCCGCCGGTCGGGCGGCCGGGTCCTTGGCGGTCAACGCCTCCA
Organism: Streptosporangiaceae bacterium; assembly: GCA_025964715.1. GTDB lineage: Bacteria > Actinomycetota > Actinomycetes > Streptosporangiales > Streptosporangiaceae > Actinomadura_C. The sequence goes on from JAOPYH010000190.1 coordinate 69,318, forward strand.
CGAGTTCGGCGACCGGCGGCGGTACGCCCGGGGGAAGAGGCGGCAGAGGAGTGTCGCGGTGTGCCACGACGACGCCGAGCGGGCTGCCCTCGAAGGGCGGCCGGCCGGCCAGGCCCTGGAAGGCGATGATGCCCAAGCTGTACAGGTCGCTCGGCGCGGTGGCCATACGTCCCGACGCCCGCTCGGGCGAGAGGTACTGCGGAGTTCCGAGGACCATGCCGGTCCTGGTCAGCGCCGCCGCGTCACTGGCCAGCGCGATCCCGAAATCCGTGATCTTGATGGTCCGTCCGTCCACCAGTAGGTTCCCGGGCTTGATGTCCCGGTGGACCAGACCCGCTCGGTGCGCTGCGTCGAGCCCGTCGGAGACCTGGGCCACGATGTCCAGAACATGCGCGGGCGCGAGGGTGCCCTCCCTGGCCAGCACCGCGGACAGCGGCTCTCCGTCGACGAACTCCATGGCGAGGTAGGGCTCGCCGTTCTCGCTGTCACCGTGGTCGTAGACCTGCACGATCCCCGGGTGGGACAGGTTGGCGACGAGCCGGCCCTCAGACCGTAGCCGGTCGCGAAATTCGGTGCTGTCGGCGTACTCCGGCCGGAGTAGCTTGACGGCCACCTGGCGGTCAACGACCACGTCCTGCGCCCGCCACACCTCCCCCATTCCTCCGGACGCCAGCCGCTCCACGAGCCGATAGCGCTCGCCGAGCATCTTCACCGAAGCGGTCTGCATAAAGAGAGGTCCCCTATGTGGTGTGCGTGACGGATCGAGTCGTACGCCCTACTGCCTGTGTGATCAGGCAGGTCAGTACCCGGTCCACCGGCCACAAACCTGGCTCGTAGGTCAATTGCACCACCCCCGGCCGCCACGAGCTGGGGTGACATTGAGAGGCAACAGGCAGGCTGCCTATTGTTCATCACGCAACCAAAAGGTTGCATGTTTCTGGCGAATGGAGGTGGGGTGGACGCGATCTTCAAGGCATTGGCCGACGCCAGCCGTCGCCGGCTGCTCGACCGCCTGAACGAGCGCAACGGCCAGAGCCTGCGGGAGCTGTGCGGCGGCCTGGACATGACCCGGCAGGCGGTCACGAAGCACCTGACGGTGCTCGAAGCGGCGAACCTCGTCACCGCGGTACGCCAGGGCCGGGAGAAGCTGCACTACCTCAACGCCGCCCCCATCAGCGAGAGGCCCTGACCGATCCCGCCTTCATCCGTCGCTACTGGCACGGCGGACCCGATTCGGACTGGCAGGTCGGCTCACCGGTGAGGTGGCAGATGAACCCGGGTGAGGAGTATCGCGACCTGGGCCAGGTGGTTCTCGAGTCCGAGCCCTTCCGCAGGATGTCCTACAGCTGGCACACCTACCAGTGGGAACACGCAGAGATGTACGGGTGGACGGAGGAGGACTTCACCGAGCTCATCAAGGAGAAGCGATCCAAGGTCACCTTCGAGCTCGAGCCCGCAGGTTCGGCGGTCAAGCTCACCATCGTCCATGACGACTTCGAGCGGGACAGCGAGATGCTCAGGGGCGTGAGACAAGGCTGGCCACAGATCCTGTCCGGTCTCAAGACCCTCCTGGAGACCGGCGAGACGCCACGGTGGAACACCACGGACTGACCGGCGAGATTAAGGCCCGGCCAGGCTCTGCCGGCGACGAACGCGGAGGCATTCCCGGCGGAACCCGCTCAGGGATGACCGGCTGATCCCGGCTCGCCGAAGACGTCGATGAAGGATCGGAGCAGTGCGCCCGCTCCCTCGGGTTCACCGAACGTCGAGGACCTAGGGGTCACTTCAGAGGCCAGCCGTGGGCGATGGCGAGACTCCGCAACGCGCGCCACTGTTCGAAGTCGGGGTCGAGCAGGAGGGGGCACGGGAGGCCCACGACGGGCGGCACGGACCACTGGGGCGCGGCGAGGTTCGGCGGGTTGGCGAAGTCCAGCACCTCGGCGATGTTGCGGGCGGTGGAGTCCCGCGGCGTGAGCGGCGCGAGCCCCCACCGCCACTCCACGGCCTTGAGGACCGAAGTGTGGTCGTACACATCGCGGGCGACATACCCGCGCGAGGCTCGGGGTGAGATGACCAGACAAGGGACGCGGAACCCGCGCAGGCCCCAGGCGGGGTTGGCGTCGGGCGCCGTGGTGGGCGGGACGTGGTCGAAGAACCCGCCCCACTCGTCGTAGTTGATCACAAGGAGCGTCCGCCCCCAGGCCGGGCTCGACGTGACCGCCTTGTAGACCTGACTGAGGAAGTGCTGACCCGCGCGGATGTCGGCATGCGGATGGTCGTCGGCCGAGGTCCCACTCCCCTCGTCGAGGAACTTCGGGTCCACGAAGGAGAGCTCCGGCAGGTTCCCTGTAGCGCAGTCGGTCACGAAGGTCGCGTACGGGCGGCTGATCGGCAGATACTTCGCCCCCCACAGCGCCGTGAAAGGCGTGTCGTAGTAGTAGTAACGACCCCTCAGACCCGCCGCGGCCAGGCGGTCCCAGATGGTCGGCAGCGTCGAGATGGTCGTGGAGTTGTGGATCCGGTCGGTCTGCGCCGCGTGCTGGTAGAACCGGTTCGGGTAGGTCTCGGCCATGATCGCCGAGAAGTAGTTGTCGCAGACCGTCCAATACGGCGCCGCACCGCGGTAGAAGGCCAGGTCCTGCGGCAGGTAGTAGCCGATCGCGAAGTCGTCGTTCTGTCCGGCGCGCAGCCATCCGTCACAGGCGCCGTTGTTGTACTCGACCCGGCCGCCCTCGAAGGAATGGTCCGGATCGGCACGTCCGCACCCCTGAGCGTCATTGAGGTGGTAGGTCCTATGCGGAGTTCCGGCTTTGTCAAGGTAGGTCAGCCCGGCCTGCCTGCCGTTCGCCTTCGGAAGCCAGCCCAGATAGTGATCGAAGGAACGGTTCTCCATCATCACGACCACGATGTGGTCGATACCCGAATCCGCCGGCGACGGAAGTAGACGCGCACTGGCCCCGGCGCGGGTGGCATGGCCCACCATCGTCACTCCGAGCGCGGTCGTCGCCGCTCCGGCCAAGAAGGTACGCCGCGAAGTGGTCATATCGCAGCTCTACCACCCCATTCGACCCACCGATAAGGACCTTGCCAGTACCGGACAGGCTGCACTGAAGGAACATCGGTTCTGGTCATCGCCATCGGCCTCAATGGGTGATACGAGAAACAAGGCAACCCTCTCCCCCACCACGGCGGTGAACACTGAGAGCCCCGTCCCCCCTCTCACGCAGAACCTTCCTGGGCACCCTGACCGTCAGTGGCCTGGTGGCCGCCGGCCTCCCCGGCGGTCCGGCCGGTGCCGCGCCACTACGTCCCTCGAGAGGCTTGCGCCGGGTCGCGGAGGACCTCCGCGCCGAACTACGGCACGCTTGGCGGTCCTACAGGGACCACGCCTGGGGGCACGACCATCTGCTGCCGGTGAGCTCCGGGCACAGTGAGTTCTTCCGGCGAGCGAGCCCTGCTCCAGCACGCCAGGGAGATCGCCGACATCCTCCTGCCCTGCTTCACGCAGTCCCCCACCGGCATGCCGTACCGGCTCGTCAATCCGAAGACCGGGAAGATCAGCGGCAACGTGAACGTGCTGGCCGAGATCGGGACCATCGTCACCGAGTTCGGCACCCTGTCCCGGCTGCTCCACGATGATCCCTACTTCCGGGCGGCGAAGAAGGCGCAGAAGGCGGTGTACGACCGGCGTTCGCCGCTGGATCTCGTCGGCAGTGAGATCGACATCGAGACGGGGGCCTGGACCGACACCTCCGCCAGGCTGGACCCGCCGGTGGACTCGTTCGTCGAGTACCTGTGGGACGGCTGGGACCTGTTCGGCGACCGCGACCTCAAACGCTGGTACGACACGCTGACCGCCGCGGTCCTCCGCCACCAGCAGGAGCGGTTCGGCGGGCACCTGTGGTTCCACCACGCCGACATGACGACCGGCACGCCGCTGGGCCGCGAGACCTCCGAGCTGACCGGCTACCCCGGCCTGCTCGGCCAGAGCGGCCACCTCCGCGAGGGCGAGGCCTACCGGTACGCCAGAAGCGCTGCTCCCGGGTGACGGGTGGCTGGACGATCGTAGAAGACGTCACCACCTCGCCCCCGAAGCAGGGCGACCTCACGTCCGGCTACTGGTGGTGCAGATGAGGTATTGGTACCTCGATGTTCGCCGACTGCCCGCGCTTCGACTACCGGCACAGCTATCTGTCCACCGAGGGGAACGTCTTCCGCGGGCTGCTCTGAGCGACGAGACGTTTGGGATTTGGCCCGGCCGGAAATAGGTCCGGGAACAAGTAGGTGAGTTGGCACCGGCCGTCGGCCGTGTCCCCATGATGCTGGTCGCCTCACCACCTGCGGAGGCAGTCATGTCCTGGTCATGCTCACGCCGCCGGTTCCTGACGTACTCGACCGCCACCGCCGCCGGAACGTACGTACTGGGAAAAAGTCGCGTCTCCGAAGCGATCTCGCCGGCCGTCAGCCCATCCGGCGCCGACGATCGCGTGGTGAAACCGGCGCCTTCCACTTATTTCGTCAACCGCGGTCCAGGATCTGAGGAGATGAGATGGGGCCCGGTGCAGGACTATGGCGAAACGGTGCCCAATGACCGGTTCTACGTCCACAACCGCGCGCGTCCGCCCCAGATCGACCTCGGGGCCTGGCGCCTGCAGCTCAGTGGCGACGCGATGGTCCATCCCCGGTCCTTCTCCTACCAGGACCTCATGGCGTTACCGCAGGTCACGCTCCGCCGCACGCTCGACTGCGGCGCCAACTGCAGGGCCTTCTTTCCGCGGCTGCCGCGCAGCGAGAGCGACCGGTGGTTGCCGGTCGGATTCACGCAGTGGCACTTCGGCGCCGTGGGTGCGGCCGAGTGGACCGGGGTCCGGTTGAGAGACGTGCTCAACGCGGTAGGGCTGGACCACGCGACGTACGTGCGGCTCACCGGCCTGGACGACATCGCCGCCCCGAGCGGGACGGCTCACTATTCGCAGGTGATCCCGGCGGAGAAGGCCCTCAAGGACGACAGCCTCCTCGCCTTCCGGATGAACGGGGCCGATCTGCCCGTCGACCACGGCTATCCGGTGCGTGCGCTGCTCTCGGGCTGGGGCGGAAACACCTCGGTAAAGTGGCTCGGGAAGATCGAGGCCTCGAAGCAGAAGATGCCGGCGGCGGGACCCCAGGACCTCCAGCTGCTCACCGGTCCGGACTATCCCCAGCCGGTGCGCCCCACCGTCGGCCGCGTCAGAAGTGCCCTGGAGCTCAACGAGGACGTCACCCTGACTCCGGGGGACATCCGCCTGCGGGGACGCGCCTGGTCAGGTGCCGGGGCCATCGACCACGTCGACATCGCAGTGCGGAAACTGACCGCGCCGGGCCGGTGGGAGTCCGCATGGGACGCGCCATGGCGCCCGGCGAAGCTCCTGAGCGATCCCGAGCCCTACATGTGGACGCGGTTCGAGGTGGATTGGCCGGGTGCGACGCCAGGCCAGTACCAGGTGATGTCCCGCGCCTCCGACGATGCCGGCAACACCCAGCCGCGCCCCGAGGACGTCCCGTGGAACCAGCACGGCCTGGGCTACTACGGGCACGCTCCGCTGGACGTCGTCGTGCTGCCCGACCGGTCCTAGCGCCGTGATCAGGGCGCGGTCCGCTGCGGTATGGGCCGATCGACCGCCTCGCGCGGCCCTTCGCCGGAGACCGGGGTCACCACGGCCGCGACCAGCGGAAAGGCGACCACGGCCGCGAACGCGGTGGCGTAGCCGGCACCACCGACGACCGCACCCAGGACCGGCGGAGTGGCCACCGCGAAGGCGTTCTGGATCGTGTTCTGCGCCCCGAGCGCCCGCCCCGCCCAGGACCGCCCGGCGTACTCCGCGACCGCCGTGAAGGCCAGCCCGTTCGGGCTCACCGTGATCACCGCGGCGAGCAGCAGCGCTCCTACCGCGGCGGCCGAGCCCGCGTAGGCGCTCGCCGCGAGGGCCAGCATCACGCCGCAGATCAGGACGGCCAGCAGCCGGTACGGACGCAGCCGGCTGCCCGCACGATCCGACCAGATCCCCACCCCGATCCGGGCCAGTGCGCCGAAGAGCTGCACAACGGCGAGCACCCGGCCGGCCGCGGCGACGTTCCAGTGGTGATCGTCGACCAGATAGACGAGCGCGAAGGTCGCCACCGCGAACTGCGGCACCACGAGGAGCGCGCTCGTCACGTGCAGCCGCCACAGCACCGGTGTCCTGTACGGGGAGCCGGCCGGCTCCCCCGCATCACCCTCCGGACGTACGGGATCGCGTACGAACACGACTACCAGCAGGGCCATCGCCAGGCAGAGGCCCGCCAAGGTCAGCAGCGGCGAGGCCAGCCCGCCTACGGCCAGCACGGGGAGGCAGGCCGCCGCGAACGCCACCCCGAGCGGCTGCGCGGTCTGCCGTATGCCCATGGCCAGGCCCCGCTCGCCGGCCGCGAACCAGCCGAGGATCAGGCGTCCGCTGGCGGCGTGCACCGACGCCCCTCCCGCGCCCGCGGCCACCAGGCAGCCGCCGAGGGCCAGCAGCCCCTGCATGAACGATGCGGCGATCAGGGCCGACCCGGCAAGGACCAGGCCCACGCTCAGCACGACCCGTTCACCCCAGCGGTCCGCGACGACGCCCCAGGCGACGAGGGCCAGCATCAGCCCGGCCAGGGGACACACCACGAGCCCGCTCGCCTGACCGAGCGAAAGCCCATCCGCGCGCAGCGCCGGGATGAGGTACGGCAGGCCGTACTGGAAAGCGCAGCCGGCGGTCATGGCGCCGAGTCCGACCGCGAGCACCACCCAGCGACGGCGCGAGGGGACAGAGATCACTGCGGTCATATAGTGATACTAGGCGTCCCACATCGCGAGACAGCGGCGGGTTCGCTCAGAAGAACCAGTGCTGCGGCTCGTGGCCGCGGACGGTGAGATCCGCGAAGCGGCCGCCGAGGAACGCCAGCGGTTCACCCTCGCGGTCGCACACCCGCTGCACCTCACCGAAGACGACGAGGTGATCCCCGGCCTCGAACTGCCGCTCGACCGTGCACTCGAGGTGAGCGAGCGCGTCCGGTACGACGGGAACGTCGTGCTCCCCGTACGCCGGCTCAAGGCCCTCGAAGTGGTCAGCGCCTCGGCGGGCGAACCGGAGCGCGATCGCCTCCTGTCGCGCGGACAGGATGTTGACTGCGAAGCGGCCGGCGCGGACCACCGCGTCAGTGGTCCGCGCACCCGTGGTGAGGCAGACCAGCAGCAGAGGCGGATCCAGCGAGACCGAGGTGAGGGAGTTCACGGTCATGCCGTGCGGCTCCCCGCCATCGAGCGTGGTGACGACCGCTACACCGGTGGCGAACCGGCCGATGGTCCGGCGCATGGTGAGCGCGTCGATGGTCGTCGCGGTTGACATGGCTGGCTCCTCTACTTCTTTCACGCGGGGTAACGCACCTCGAACGTAGTGACTCCCTCGTCCGAGCGCCACGGGCCGTGACGCATGCCCGGCGGACGGCAGGCGTACATCCCGGCGGTGAAGGTCTCCCCCAGCTCGAGGTCGGTGAACGAGCCCTCGAGGATGTAGACCTCTTCCCAGAACTCGTGCACCTGCACGCCATTGGGAGTGGAGTCGGCGCCCGGCTCATACCTCAGGATGCGGGTCGCGACGCCGGTCTCGGGGTCGCGGGACAGGATCCGCTCCTTGATCTTCGGGTCGTCACCGGCGCAGATGGTGTAGTCCACCTGCTCCACCGGGAAGAACTCGTACTCGGGCTTCGCCATCGATCCTCCAAGCCTTCGATGCTCGTGGTGCTGTACGGGGGAAGGCAGCCGTGGCCGCCGCGTGGCCGTACACGCCGCGGCCACGACTGCCAGGTCGGGTGGGCCGGCCAGGCCCGGAACGGGCCTGGCTCAGCCTTGGCTAGGACTCGTCGTAGCCGGCCAGGAACGCTTCCACGTCCGAGACCGGGCCCTCGAACCCGTAGTTGCGGAAGGCGTAGCCCTTCACCACGAAGGGCGCGCCGGCGTAGAACATCTCGTACTGATGGTGACGGCCGCCGAACTCACTGCCGGTCGCGTCCCACGCCAGCTTGAAGAGCTTGACCCGCTCACCCGCCGGCGCGTTCGGCGAGAACACGTAGCGGTCGATGTCGGCGCGGGTCTGCGGGTTCCGCATGTCCTCGACGCTGGAGGGCACCTGCAGCACGCCGCCGCCGACGAGGTCCCGCAGGATCGCGAGAGCCCGCGGGTAGATCTCCGCCTGGAGGCCCATCGCACCGTAGACCGCCCGCTTGCCCGGCAGCCAGAGGCCGCTGTCGTCCGGCTGGGCGGTGTACTCGGCCGCGAGCACGCCCGACTCGACCATGGCGGCGAGGCTGGCGAGCTCGCCGAGCTTCTCCACCACGCCGGGGAACTTGTCCACACCGTTGACGGCCGCGACCTTGCGCGCGAGGCCGGCGATGAACTGCAGCTTCACCGCGAAGCGGATCTGCGCCTGCCAGTTGCCGAAGAGGTGCGCACCGGTGTCGAAGAACTGCCGGCGCAGGCCCACCACGTCGCGGAAGACGAAGACGCTCTCCCACGGGATGAAGACGTCGTCGAAGACCAGCAGCGCGTCGGTCTCGTCGTAGCGGGTGGTCAGCGGGTAGTCGTAGCCGCTGCTCGCCGCCGGGGCGTACGGACGGCGGCAGTAGAACTTGCGCCCGTCGGCGCCGACCGGCACGACGAAGCTCAGCGCGAAGTCGCGGTCGTTCTCGGTGAGGGGCTTGATGCACGAGACGAGGATGTCGTCGGCCACGGGGCCGCCGGTGGCGAGCATCTGCGCGCCGCGGACGACGATGCCGTCCTCGCGCTCCTCGACCACGCCGACCTGCACGAAGTCGCCGTCCCAGGCATGGGCGGTGGTGGCCCGGGAGACCTGCGGCGGGATGATCGCGTAGGAGACGTAGCGGCTCTCGTTCAGCAGCTTCTTGTGGTAGGCCAGCACGTTCGCCGAGAAGTCGCGCTCGCCGGCGGAGAACGCCTCCGGGTGCGCGGCGAAGCCGGCCAGGAAGGCGCCCACGTGGTCTGGGCTGCGGCCGACCCAGCCGTGGGTGTGACGCGCCCAGGTCTCGGCGGCCTCCCGGTAGGCGGTGAGGTCCTCGCGGCTGCGCGGGACGCCGTAGACCCGGTTGGCCTGAGCTCCTGTCTCCGGCGCGGTGAAGGTCATCTTCGTGGCCGGGTCGGCGGCGAGGTCGAACAGCTCCGCGATCGTGTTCGCGATGGGGGCGAAGCCCGGGTGATTGGCGAGGTCCCGTACCCGCTCGCCGTCAACGTAGATCTCGCGGTCGTCATCGAGCGACGCGAGATAGTCCTGTCCAGTGCGCATTAGACGCTCCTCCTGCCGGTGGTTTCGTAGGCATGGGTAAGGCTGGTTCCGTCACCGAGCCGGAACTGGAGCCGCCAGGACGTCCCGAAGACGAACTCGCCGGTCAACAGCGGGAACGTCCCGCCAAAGACCACGACGTCGCCGTCGGTGTCCGGCAGCGCCACCGCCAGCCGCTTCAGGAGATCGTCCGGGCTGCGCAGAGCGGCCAGCGTGCCGCTCTGGTAGGGCCGGCCGTCGACTTCGCTGCCGGCGGTGATGGCATCCCAGTCGAACCCGGCCAGGTCGTCCGGCAGGGGCAGGATCACTTCGCCGAGGGGCTTGGGACACGCCGCCTTCGAGGAGGATATGTCCGTTTTCTCGATCTCACGGTCCGTGTGGTCGGAGCCGATGCCCAGGTAGTGCCGGCCGCCGTGCCGGATGATGACCGGCTCGACCTCCCCGGAGGTGTCGTCGCTGCCGACGCTCACGACCGGCTCCGTGGTCAACAGCGCCGGGTCCAGGTCATAGAAGGTAGGCACGGTGGGGGGCGGCGGCACGCCGATGGCGGCGAGTTCGGCGATGTGCGCCGCGACCGCCTCCTCATCCCGCCCGGTGTAGCCGGCCACGATGAGCCGGGCAGGCACGATCTCCAGCGGTTCGGAGGTCGTGCTGAGCCGGAACCGCAGGGGGTTGGCTGTAGTCATGTGTCACACCTCTTTCTTGGACATGGCCCGGCCGATGCGGCGATCCGCGAGGACGGGGAACTCCGCCCGTGCCGCCCCGATCACCGCGGTATCGACATCGCAGAAGGTGATCCCCTCCTGCTCGCCGGCCTCGACCAGGACCTCGCCCCACGGATCCACGATCCGGCTGTGGCCGCCGAGCCGGACGCCGTCGGCCTGGTCGCCGACCGCGTTGCACGCGATCAGCACGACCTGTTCCTCGACGGCCCGGGCCGAGGTGAACAGCCGCCAGTGCGCGAGTCGCGCCGCGGGCCAGGCCGAGCACACCACGATGGACTCCGCGCCCTTGTCCACCAGAGCGCGATAGAGCTCGGGGAAGCGCAGGTCGTAGCAGGTGGTGGTGCCCAGACGGCCGAGCGCGGTCGGCACGGTCCCGATCTCCTCGCCGGGCGTCAGGAGCTCGGCCTCACGGGACTGATAGCCGAAAACGTGGATCTTACGATACGTATGGGCGATCTCCCCGTCGGGCCCGATCAGGACGGCCGTGTTGTACAGCCGCCCGTCCGGGGCACGCTCGAGGACGCTCCCCATATGCAGATGGCAGCCCAGCCGACGGGCCCATTCGCGCGCCGCCGTGACGGTGTCGCCGTCCAGCGGCTCGGCGAACTCCGGGTAGGAGCCGAAGGCGAAGTAACCCGGGAGCCAGAGCTCCGGGAGCACGACCAGGTCCGCCCCGGCCGCGTCGGCGACCATGTCGGCGACGCGCTCTCTTCGGTCCGCCGCCGGCTCGCCGGCCGGGCTGGCCACCTGCACAAGTGCTGTTCTCAACGGTCGGAGCCACCCGCCGACGCGAGGAAGTCCAGCAGCTCGTTGTTGAACCTCTCACCGATCCGCTGTACGGCATGCGGGCTGCCGTCGAACAGCACCCGCCGGGCCGGCAGCTTCTCCGCCAGGACGTCGGCGACATCCTCGAATCCCGGAGTGCCGCCTCCGGTGACGACCAGCTTAGGGAAGCCGGTGCGGGCCAGCTCCTCGAGCGGGACGCCGGTCTCCCACGGGCGCTCGGTCCGCAGGTTTCCCGCGGCCTCGGCGAGTGGTGCCGGAAGTGGCGAGGGCAGCTCCATCGAGACGTTCAGGGTCCGCAGGAACCCGGCCACGAACGACTCGAGGTCGTCGTCACCGTGCTCCTCCCAGTGCTTGCGCAGACCCTCGCGGAGCTTGTCGGCCTCGGGCCGCCCCACCGCGTTCGGCATGGCCGGCGGCTCGATGACCGTCAGCGACCAGACGGCCTCCGGGGCGAGCGCGGCGGCGCGCATGGCCACCACCCCGCCCATCGAGGTGCCGACCAGGTGCGCTCCGGACCCGAGCAGCTCGACGACGTCACGGGCGTCCCGGTCCGGATCGACCCGGTCCGTACCCGGGCTGGGGCTGTAACCCCGGCGGTACGGCGCGATGATCCGGTAGCGGTCGGCCAGCACCTTCTGCTCGCCGAAGGCCGCCGCGGCCGAGCCGAGACTGCCGTGGACCATCACGATGGGCGGACCGGAGTCGCCCCACCGCTCCGCGGCGAGTTCACTCATCGAGGTCTCCTACTCCTGCGCTTCGGCGGCGGCGAAGACGCCCGGGTCCACGTCGAGCTGACGCGACTCGAACTTCCAGCCGTCCGCGGTCCGGACGGCGACGTCGTTGTAGACGCCCGAGGCGATGATGAACGGAGCCTTCACGACCTGGATCTTCACGACCAGGCTGTAGACGGTGGCGCGGTCGCCGTCGCCCTCGATGACGTAGTTGGTCAGGACGTGCCGTGCGCCGTCCTCCTTGCCGGCCTTGATGTGGCCGCGGATGAACTCCTTGATGGCCTCGTGGCCCTGGAAGGTCCCGTAGGTCGCGATGAACTTGCCCTCGGGGATCCAGCAGTCCGCCCACGCGTCGACCTCGTGCGCGTCGAGGTACTTCACGTGGATGTTGGAGAGCTCCTGGATAGCGATCTTGTCTGCAACGGACAGGGACATGGACGGCTCCTAGTTGTAGTCCCGACGTCTCGAAACTAGTGCACTAGTGTCTTGTATACAAGCCCCCCTGAGCTGCTGTGTAAGATGCCGGTGTGCCGAAACTGAGTGGAGTAGCCGCAGTCGAGCGCCCCCAGACCCTGGCCCGGAGCGCCTACCTACGCATTCAGCAGGCGATCAGGCACGGCGCGATCGGCCACGGGCAGCTGTACTCGGAGAACGAGCTCGCCGAGACGCTCGGCATGTCCCGTACGCCCGTACGGGAGGCGCTCATCGCGCTCGCCCGCGAGGGGCTTGTGGAGATCTCCTCCCAGCGGGGCTTCCGCCTCCGGCAGCTCTCCGCCGACCAGCGCCAGGAGATCTTCGACCTCCGGCTCCTGCTGGAGCCGTTCGCCGTACGGAAGCTGGCCGCGACGGCCGGGCCGGCGGAGGTCCGCAAGCTACGCGAGCTCGTCGACGCGCAGGAGGAGTTGTCCGGCGAGGGAAAGCAGCAGCCCGCGTTCCTCGCGCTGGACGAGGACTTCCACCTGCTCATCCCCGAGCTGCTCGGCCTGGAGCGGACCCGCGACACCATGTCCAGCCTGCGCGGGGCGATGTGGCTGATGGGCTTCGAGGCCCTGGCCCTGCCGGAGCGGCACGCCGCCGTGATAGCCGAGCACCGGGCCGTGGTCGACGCCATCGCCGCCAACGACCCCGAGACCGCCGCCACCGCCATGCAGGACCACATCACCAAGACCTCCGCCGCGGTGCTGCTGCCCGGCGAAGCCGGGCGGGAATGACTCGCGGGACCCATCCACTCCCTCAGGCTCCGGCTCCGTCCGGGGCGGACGGACGCCTCGCCGTGGCCAGCAACTCGCGCTGGTGGCGCCAGGCTCCCACTGCGGCCGCGTGGTCCGGCCGGCCGGCGCCGGCCTGGAACGTGATGCCGCTGGTGATGGGCATGCCCACGTGCTCGTCGGCTTCCACGCTCGTCACCGTGAGCTCGAAGCACTCCAGGTCCGCAGCCGGCGGGTCGGCCGGCCCGGGGGCCCGCAGACGCGCCGGCTCCGCCCGTACGTAGATGACGGACCCGGGGATCACCCTGGCCAGCAGCGCGCTGCCGCCCCGGCCGAGGTTGTGGGCCGTGCGCGAGCCGCGCCACAACGCGACCCGCAGGGTCCGCTCGTCGCACGCGAGCAGCTCTCCCGCACT
>JAOPYH010000242.1 GCA_025964715.1 Streptosporangiaceae bacterium
CAACGCCGCAGCTCACGCAACTGAACCTCGGCGCCAGGAAACATGCACGAACTCTGGATCGCCTGGCCGGCGGCGCTACGGCGGTTTCGGGCGGCCAGAGCGGCGCTACCGGTGGGTCGGCCAGCGATGATCGCGGAACCTGCCCTCCATCAGCGTCCAGCACGCCACCACATCTTCCGCTGACCGCTCTTGCCGCACGCCCGCCCCTTTCTCACGGAGCCGGATCACCTCACGGGCGGCCTCCAAAGCGGCGGCATGCAGGGTCTTGCGGTTGCCCTTGACCGGGAGCGGGCAGTCGGCGTCCTTGCCCTCCACCAGATAGCGGGCGGTCTCTGCGCAGGTATGCACGGCGTGGGCGGTCACCAGCGCCCCGGCAATGTCCAGCCCGTTCAGCATGCCTTTGACCTGGGTGGTCTCGGTCGTTCCCTCAGGCACGGCGATCTGCCCGATCACCAACGGCGCCCTCATCTGCTACTGCCGACTCACCAAATGACTTGTCGTCTTATGCCAGAAACCTAACCGGCATCGGCCAACGTATTGATCCGATATGGACGCGAAGATACCTTTTGCGCGGATCGATCTTGGAGGAGGCTGGAGTGCGGAAGCACGTGAAGACGGCGCTGATCGGGGCGCTGACGGCGATAGTGGTGGCGCCCTGCCTTGTCGCGCAGCCCGCGATGGCGCAGTTGTCCGAGCCGCCGCCGATTAAGTCCTATGTGGGAGATCCCGGCCGCCTCGGCGACCCGGCGAGCTGGCGCACCCCTGAATTCGACCGGGACGCTGGCCTCGTGTCGATCGGAGCGGAGTACGCTTATGCCTCCGGCTATTCCGGCACCGGGACGAACATCGGCATCGTCGACTCGGGCTTCTTCGCCGGGCACGTGCGGGAGCACGGCAGCCTCGACACGGACTACGCGACCGCAGATCGCTATTTCTCGGTGAAAGCCCAGGGCGGCGAGACCGGCCCTACACCGGGCTTCTATGACCCGGCGTACAACGACAGTCATGGCACGCACGTCAGCGGGACTGTGGGTGCAAGCCGCGACGGCGTCGGCGAAACGCAGCCGGGCGGGCCCGAGGCGAACATGCACGGCGTCGCGTTCAACAGCAACGTGTACGTAGGGAACACCCACAAGACGGACGGCGTGTTCTACGGCCTGCTGCCGCCGACCGCGACCGCCGCGCAGACGCCGGACAACGCCTATCTCGCCAATGTCTACCGAGCCGTGAGCAGGACGAAGACAACGAACGGCAAGCCCGTCAGGATCATCACCAGCAGCTGGGGCAGCGCTCCCCCCACGGAGAACTACAACACGCTCGAGCCGCCGCCCGGCAGCCCGGACAGCTTTGGCTTGAAGGCGGCGTGGCGTCACCTGTCGACTCCTGATGGCGTCGCTGATGCCAACGGCAAGACCCGGCATTGGCTGAATGGCGCCATCGAGGTCGCGCGGAAGGGCAAGGTCGTCCAGTTCACCGCCGGCAACGGTGGCGTCGCGAACCCAACGCCGCGGGGCGCCGCGCCTTACTTCCTGCCCGACCTGGAAGGTCACTGGTACACCACTTCCGGGATCAACCCGACGGTCGGGCGCACGTTCAACGCTGACGGTTCGGTGCTGGTCCCGGGGCAGCAGGAGTTCAACCAGTGCGGTGTCGCGAAGTGGTCCTGCGTCACTGCGCCGAGCAGGCTGATCAACAGCACGTGGGTGGAGCTCGTCGACGGCGTACCGCAGCCGCGTTACAGGGCCGCGTCGGGGACGTCGATGGCCGGGCCACACTCGGCGGCCGCGCTGGCGTTGATTGTGCAGCGCTTTCCGTACATGACCAACGAGCAGGCGCTCTACACGATGTTCACCACTGGCCGGCAGAACAACACGATCAGCGACGCAGGGGGCAACGCCGTTCCCAATCCCACCCGCGGCCACATCGTGCAGGTTCCCGACCGACGCAACGGCTGGCACACGGTCAGCCTGCGGGAGGCCATGACGGGTCCGGGCCAGCTGCTAGGGCGGTTTGATGCCGACACCCAGGGATACAGCGACGTATGGTCGAACGACATCTCCGACGTCGCCATCCGGGCGCGCCGGCAGGAAGATGCCGCCGAAGCGGCCGCCTGGGAAGCGACCAAGGTCGAAAAGGGATGGACACACGGCCTGCCCGCTAACGCGAGCGAGGCGGACAAGTCGGACTACGCCACCGGTATCCGGCGCGAGCGGGCTCGCAACGCGCGCGTTTACGAGGGCAGCCTCACCAAGCGTGGCAACGGAATCCTGTTCCTCGCCGGCAATGACACGTGGCATGGGAAGAGCACGGTCCGCGGCGGCAAGCTCTCGGTCGTCGGCTCGCACGCCAGCTCGATCGATGTGCGCGGCGGGACGCTCGGCGGGAGCGGCCGCGTGGCCGACAGCATCAACGTCGCCGACGGCGTTCTGCAGCCCGGTACCGCGCCGAAAGAAGCGGAGCGCGTCACCGATGAGCAGGTCGTTCCCGGCAACGTCCTGAACGTTGGAGGAAACGTGCGCATCGGCCGGGAGGGCCGATTCGCCGCGACCGTCTCCGGCGACAGCGACTACACGAGCGTGCGGGCTGCCGGTGATCTGGTGTTGCACGGGACGCTGCACCTCGATGTGCGCGGGACCCTGACCCGGGGCACCGTGCTGACGGTCATGAGGGGCAGATCGATCAGTGGCAGGTTCCATGGGCTCGCCGAAGGGGATGTCGTACACGCGAAGGGCCACAGGTTCAGGGTGTCCTATAAGGACAACAGCGTGACACTCACCGTCATGCGCTAGTGACCTGAGTCAGGGCAGCCCGGACGCCGGGTGGCGCCGCCGCCGTCATGTCATCGGCGGCCGTGCCCTGACCCTCAGCCGGCGCGGGTCGGCGGGCCGCCCCATCAACGGCGACCGCCGGCCCGCGCTTTAGCAGGAACCGAACCGGCGAGACCGCTGGTCTCACCCCGCCGCGGTGGCCCGCCCGCCGTGGCTTTGCCCTTGTCCTTACACACCTTCAGAGATACCCCGGTAGCAGCCGGCCGCGAGGCCGGTCCATAACTCTGACCGGCCTCGCGGCAAGCGCTCCGCTTATGGGGGTTGCGCAGCCTCAGAGCTTGAGCGTGGCCAGGTAGTCGTGCATCCGGTCTGCGCGAGAGTCGGTCAGCGGGTTGCTCTGATCGTCGTTTTCGATGATGAACTCCCGCATGCCGAGCCTGGTCGCCCCGCGCAGGATCGTCTTGTAGTCGACGATGCCGGTGCCGAGGTCGGCGAGGCTGCCGTCCGGGTGCAGGTCCTTGACGTGGGCCAGTAGCATCCGCCCCTTGTTGGCGGCCATGAGGTCGAGGTTGTCTTGAGCGCTGAGGCCGGCGGCGCTCGACCAGCCCATGTCGAGTTCCATGTGAAGCAGGTGTGGATCGGAGCTGTCGAGCAGGATCTGGTAGAACGTCCGGCCGTCGGGCCCATGTCCCTGGAACTCGCCGGTGTGGTTGTGGTAGCCGAGCTTCATGCCGGCGGCGCGGATCTTTTCTCCCGCCTTGTTGAAGGCGGGGCCGGCCTGCGCGAAGCCGTCGGCGCTGTTCGGCACGCCGCCCGGGCACACGATGTACTTCTGGCCGAGGATCCTCGCCATCTCGATGAGCTGGTTCAGCCGGTTCTCGTTGGTGAACTCGCTGAAGTCGTGGTGGCTGGAGATCGCCTTCAGGCCGTACTTGTCGAGTAGGGCGCGGATACCCGGGGCGTGGGCCGGGTCGGTGCCGCCCGGAAGCCCGGCGAACTCGACGTTACGGAAGCCGCCCGCGGCGAGCGCGCGAAGGACGGGCTCCGGCTGGGCCATGAACGCGTCGCGAGCGGAGTACATCTGAAGGCCGATCTTGCCGTTCGGGATGTGCCTGCCCCCGACGGGCGAGCCGGCCACGTCGGCGAAGGCGCTCGATGCCAGCCCGCCTGTCACGCCGATCGCGGTGACGCCCGC
>JAOPYH010000269.1 GCA_025964715.1 Streptosporangiaceae bacterium
TAGGACGCGCCGTCGGCTCGGCCCTTCGTTCTGGGCGTGGTTCATGAGCTGGTCCACCTTTCTCGGGGGCAAGGGACCGTGGGGGTTTACGCGATCTGTGCGGTAGGGGGCGCGCCCGCGGGGCGCCCCACCACCCTTCGCTGGCGCTGCGGCGTAACCCCGACGCCCTGGCCGGCGAACTCGACCCAGTTGAGGTTGCCGAAGCCGCCGGCCGGACCGCCGAGGACGGTCTGGAAGACGAGGCAGAGCTTGTGCGTGCCACCCGGGTCGGTGATCGGGACGCTCGTGCCGGCGAACGCGTCGATTCCGGCTGTGGCCTTGACGGTGGCCGTGGTCAGCACCGGGCCGTCCGGCGCGTCCAGCCGAGGAGCGCGGCGGCGAACAGCAAGACCATGTCGGTCAACATAGGGCAAAGCGGCTCAGTCCGGAACCGCCTCGACCGCGAGGGTCGATCGCTCCGGCTTATTCTGATCCGCACCACCTACCGGATGGCGAGGTCGCGCGGCGGTGGTCCCGTCATGCACCGAGGTGGGGGTGTGCATTCCGATCCCGGAATGGCGATGTTCATTGTGGGACCCGCGCGAGGAGGGTCTGGCCGTCGAGACGCTCGCGAGCCTTCTCGCCGACCATCACCGGTTCCTTCATCAGGTTGATCGTCAGCGGCTGCTGGCCATGGCCGACCGCTGGGGCGTAGGTCCAAGTGTTCGGGACGAACTCCGGTGGCGCCCTGACGCGGACGCCGACTCCGCCCATGAGCGTGTGGTCGATTCTGGCGGAATGCCGCTCGTGCTGCTCGCAAGGCCTGGCAACTCTTTGCATGTGATCTGTTTTGTGATGGCAGAGAGTCCATCTCGAAGAGCCCCGAATTTACTTTTGTGGGAGATTGATCTTCGCGTGGCATCCCAGTATGCCTTCTTCTCTTGCGCGAAATTTTCACAGAGGGATAACCGATGGCGCTCCGGTCCGCGTGCGCTGAGGATCCGGGAGGCTCGGTGCTCACTCTCGAGAGTGATGCCTGGTTTATCGATCGCGGGCGTGGGGAGGGCTGTCGGCGTCATCGCTCATTCCGGGCGAATGGAAGAATCCGGGAGGCTATCATGAATGGATACCTGCCGTATAGTTCAAACGGCCCGGCTCCCCGCTCTGGGGGCATACGCCGCTGGCAGGAGGACATTCTGCGCGGCGAGTCGTAGCCGAATGAGTCGAGGTGCTGCGGTCGGCCAAGGCCGCAGTACCTCGGCCCCATGGCAGGCGGGGCGATGCGTCGAAGGGGGCTTTTGTGACGCGATTATTTTACCCTCCCGCTCGGCGCAGCGATGTGGTGGAGGATCTGTTCGGTTTCCGGGTCGCCGATCCCTACCGGTGGTTGGAAGACGGCCATGACGCGCGTGTACGGGACTGGGCTGCGGCTCAGGATCGCCTCTTCCGCGCTTATCGCGCCGAAGGGCGCGAGGAGCGGCAATCGTGGGCGTCTTTGGTGGATCAGGTCTCATCCTTCGGCGTGTCGGACCCTCCGATGGTGCGCGGTCCGGTCATGTTCCTTGCCGAGCAGTTGCGTGAGGATGAGCAACGGCGCCTGCTCGTCATCGACGCCGAGGGGGACAGGCGGGCGCTGGTCGAGCCGCTCGAGATCGATCCGTCCGGCCATACCGGGCTGTATGCCTGGTGGCCGTCGCGCGAGGGCGAACGTGTGGCCGTCCAAATGGAGGTCGCCGAGCAACCCGGCAGCGACATCATGGTGCTGGACGCGCGAACCGGCGAAGTAGTGGACGGGCCGTTGCCACGCGCCCGTAACACCTCGCTCGCCTGGCTGCCGGGAGGGGATGCGTTCTACTACGTGAGCCGTGTACCTGATGAGGAACTGGCCCCCGCCGACATGCGTTTGCAGCGGCGGGTGAGGTTGCATCGGATCGGTACGCCGTGGCAGACCGACGCGGTGGTGTTCGGCGGTGACGATGCCCCAGACCACTATTACGGGCTCACGGTCAGCGCCGACGGCCGTTATCTGGCGATCACTGCGATGGTCGGGCCCGCCTCACACAACGATGTGTACGTGGCCGAACTCATCGATCCGGAAGCCCCGCATTTCGTCAAGATCGTGGACGGACACACCGTACGCGCCCGTGTTCTCCCACGTTTCCTCGCGGACAACGATCTGCTGCTGGTCACTGACCATCAGGCCCCGTGTGGCCGCATCTGCATGGCGCATCGGCACGATACCGACCCGGCCGCATGGCGCACGCTGGTAGCCGAAGATCCCCAGGCCCCTTTGGACGAGTGCCTGGTCCTGGACGACCCGGCACTTCCGCGGCCCCTCCTGCTGGTGGCACGCGACCGCCACGGCACCTCCACCGTGACACTGCACGACCTGGCCGGCGGCCGGTTGCTCACCTGTCTGCCCCTTCCCGGCGCGGGCGTCGTATCATCCCTGCGCACGAAAATCCCACACGGACATCACGCATGGTTCAGCTACTGCGACGCGACCACACCCCCCACCATCTATCGCTACGACGCCATCAGCGGGAAGACGGAACGGGAAACCGGCACCACAATGGCCGGACATAGTCCAGAAATCCGTAGTCGCAGCGTTCGCTATCACGCCGGCGACGGCACCGAGGTCACCCTGTTCCTGTTCACCCCCGCTCAAGAACATCAGGGCCCCCGCCCCACCCTCCTTTACGGCTACGGCAGCTTCGGCATG